>JAJFHI010000214.1 GCA_021775715.1 Hyphomicrobiaceae bacterium
CTGACATCGCACTGCGCGTTGCCGAGACAATGATGGCTGTTGTTGCAGCGGCGACAAGCAACAGAATGGCAATACCACCAAGGGCAAACGAACGCGTCACCGTTTGGATTTGTTGTTTCCACTGACGGTGGTCGTCAAGTAGGGCGGTTTTATATTTCGATTGCAGTGTCCGGCGCAGGCTTGCGAAGTCCGGTGGAGATTGGCGATTGATGTCGATTGCGATCAGCCGTGGAACGGGCAGAGAATTCAACGCGTCGCTTTGGCCAAGCCACGGCTCCAGAAGATCAGTGGCAGTCGCCAGGCTCAAAGGACGGGCTGACGAAATGCCAGGCTGTCGCTCGAGGAACGCTGCAACTTCGCCGAGGAGCTTTTCTGTATCGCCGTTTTCGACAGGCTCGATCTGCACAGTGACTTCGCTGGCAATGTCGCGCAGCCAGGCATCGGCCGATTGATTAATCAGGTAGACCGCCCCAGCCGTCAGGCAGGCGAGAAAGCACATGATGGCGATCACGAGTGTCAAAGAGCGACCTGTAACCGACAGCGCCGGAACGATCGGGGCATGCGCCTTATTGACTTTTGCAGACTTCTGGCGCGCTGGCGCGTACATCTGGCTTGCAGCGCGAGACGACTGTTTCGACGTGCGGGCAGCCTGTCGGGCCTGGCCTGTTGGTGGCCCGGTGCGCATGTCGTCGTAGCCAAGCTCAAACTCCCCGGAGGCCTGCGGCTCTGTCCGCAGTTCCGGGTAGCGATCCTGCCGTCTGTCATACGATCCTGACATGGCCTTCGTGCAATTCCAGTCTTGGCGCCTTGAACTGGCGCATCAGTTGATGATCGTGGGTGGCGATGACAACAGATGTGCCAAGCCGATTTAATTCGATAAATAATCGCAGCAGGCGCCGCGCCATCTGCGCGTCTACGTTGCCGGTTGGTTCGTCGGCAAGCAGAAGTTCGGGCTTACCAATAACGGCACGTGCGATGGCAGCACGCTGTTTTTCACCACCTGACAAGACAGACGGATAGGCATGCATGCGATCGCCAAGCCCAACCCACTGCAACAGATCCGTGACGTCCTCACTGTAGTCATCTTTGCGCCGACCAAGAACACGTAGCGGAAGCGCGACGTTCTCCCAAGTCGTCAGGTGGTCGAGCAGGCGGAAGTCTTGGAACACAATACCAATACGGCGCCGGAGTTGCGCCCGTTTTGCGGCCTTCACTCGGCTGACGTCCTGATTGAACAAATGCACGTTTCCGTGTGTCGGATGGATGGACATAAAAAGCAGTCGCAACAGCGACGACTTACCAGCCCCTGACGGGCCGGTCAGGAAGTGAAATGATCCCGGGCGCAGATGAAAATCGACTTCGCTGAGCACTTCCGGCCCTGTGTCATATTTGAGCGCGAGATTGGTCAGGCGGATCACGGTAGGTGTTGTGTCCTTAAGCAGATGATTTGAGCGGTGATTCGGTGCTTATCTAATTATAGGCTGAAAGCTGACTTGGTTCTCATTTCTCTCACGATTGTGGCGCCGTCGTGTGCACAGCCATAAGGCCAATAAGTTTTCCGCAATCTTTATTGGGAGTTCGCTGCCGCGGTCTTGAAAAATTGAACAACATCAAAGCCATTAGGGCATTACGGTGTTTGTTTATTATATGCAACTTTGAATGCCTTGCGGTCGGTGTCATGATTTCTCTGATACGAAAGGTCATAATAGCGAACGATTGGGCGCGGGCAGGGCCGGAACAGGGCACCTTCAACAAAGGTAAAAAAATCTTGGCTACAAACGATGTCGACGATATCGAAGTGATTTTTTCAGCTGATGAGATTGCTGTGCGACTTGAGAAGCTTGCCGCTGAAATTGCGGACCGCAATCTTGCCGACCTGATCGTCGTTCCAATTCTCAAGGGCAGTTTTGTTTTCGCTGCCGATTTGCTCCGCGCGCTACATCATATTGGTATGACGCCGGAAGTCGATTTCCTAACCTTGTCGAGTTACCGCAACAGCAAGGTGTCGTCTGGTACGGTCGAAATTCTGCGTGATGTTGAGCTTGAGGTTTCCGGTCGCAACGTCTTGATTGTTGACGATGTTCTCGATTCCGGTCGCACGCTGGCGTTTGCCAAGGACTTGATTGCGGCCCGAGGCGCGAAGTCGATCAAGACATGCGTGTTACTGGAGAAGACGGTGGAGCGGGCCGTTAACTTGGAAACGGATTTTCGCGCCTTCATGTGCCCGGACACGTTTGTCGTCGGCTACGGTATGGATGTAGCGCATCGCTATCGCGAATTGCCGTTTGTCGGCCGGGTCGTTGAGAATTAGTATGTGTTGAAAAAAGCTGTTGCGTTGGCACCGCATGTTGATCAGATGTGCGGGTGGTATTTGTCGAGAGGGGGCAGGTGATGGCCAATCTTTTGATTGCCGATGATGACGACAATCTCAGAGCGTTGATGTGTCGTGCGCTCAAGGGTGATGGGCATAGTGTCGCCGACGCGAGTGACGGTGCCTCTGCTTTGGCGAGCTTCAAGGCGGCCGGCACAATTGATATCTTGATAACCGATGTTGAGATGCCCGGCGGCGACGGACTTTCGCTTGCGGTGAGTGCTGCCTCGCTCAAGCCAGACATCAAAGTGGTTTTAATCTCGGGATTTTCAGACGCGCTGGGCCGTGCGGGCGAAATTAATGCAAAGGTCGTTGAAACGCTTGAGAAGCCGTTTGCCTTGGAAAAGCTGCGCGAGATGGTGTCAAGACTGGCTAGCGCTTGAGTACGACTTTGGCAAATGCTGACGTAACTAACCGCCCGTGACACTCATGTGCCGACCGACAGCTGGCTTTTGCGAGCGGCGGTCGATGACAAAGTCATGGCCTAACGGTTTGCGGCCAATAGCTTCATCAATGGCGGCACTCAGGAGTTCATTATTGTCGCTGGCTCTCAACGGCGCACGCAAATCGGCAGCGTCATCCTGGCCAAGACACATATAGAGCGTGCCGGTGCAGGTCAGGCGAACGCGATTGCAGCTTTCGCAAAAGTTGTGTGTCAGCGGTGTGATGAAACCCAGCCGCCCACCAGTTTCTGCTACCTCAACATAGCGGGCCGGACCGCCTGTGCGGTAGGGGATGTCTTTCAGCGTAAAGGTGTCGAGGAGGCGTGCGCGGACAACTGACAGCGGCAGATACTGGTCTGTGCGGTCGCCGTCGATATCGCCAAGTGGCATCGTTTCAATGAAGGTCAGGTCGGCGCCGCGCTCGTGCGCGAAACGGATCATGTCTTCGATTTCGTGTTCGTTGACACCCTTCAATGCAACCGCGTTTAGTTTGACCTTGAGACCGGCTTTTTCAGCCGCTTCAAGACCTTCGATTACGTTTGGCAGACTGCCCCAGCGGGTGATGGCCTTGAATTTGTCTTCGTCTAGCGTGTCGATCGAGACGTTGATGCGCTTAACACCGCAGGCTTTTAGGTCGCCAGCATACTTTTTGAGCTGGCTGCCGTTGGTTGTTAGCGTGAGCTCTTCCAGTGCGCCGCTTTCGAGGTGGCGTGACAATGCCTGAAATAGCCACATGATGTTTTTTCTAACCAGCGGTTCGCCGCCGGTGATGCGTAGTTTCTTTACGCCTTTGTCGACAAATGCAGAACACAGCCGGTCAAGTTCTTCCAATGAAAGCAAATCGCGTTTTGGCAGGAATGTCATGTGTTCTGACATACAGTAGACGCATCGAAAATCACAGCGGTCGGTGACAGATACGCGCAGATAACTGACGTGACGACCGAAGGGATCGATCATGTCGCCACGTGTTCCGACTGGCGTTTTGGATAGCAGCGTGTCTTGCGTCATGGCGTCTTTATATTCCGCGCTTTGTGCTCATTGATGGAAGAGATGCCCGGTATTTGCCGCCCTACAACTGAGCTCCAGGTCTTCAACAACCAAAGTAGAGCTTTATTTATGCGGCGCAAGCCTTGGCGTCTTGATCCTGCTTTCGCAACGCAGCATTTTGCAGATTAATTGAACGTTTTTCAGGCAATTGGTTGCAAATTGAAAACGCCCTTGCGGGCCCAGCAAAACCATCGCACACTCCCACTAACGTCTTATATTATTTCGACCGGTATGGGGTCTGGAGGTTGCCTAAGTGAGCGGTGCACAAGCCACGGGGCGAGAGCACATAGAGAAGGCCGGCGACACGCCACAAAGCGTTTCGGAGAAATCCGACGAAGCCCTTAGGGCCCAGCTTTATCGGTTCCTGGCAAATCTTTTGAGCAAGCCGGCATCTGAAGCAGATCTCAATGCTGCCGGCACTTTGTCCGGCGACGAGACTGCAATTGGGTGTGCCATTAACGGGCTCGCCAAGGCGGCGCGCCAAACAAGCGAAACCGACGTTGCAGAGCAATTCCAAGATCTGTTCATCGGGATTGGACGCGGCGAGTTCGTGCCGTTTGGGTCGTACTATCTGACCGGCTTCCTGCACGAAAAACCGCTGGCAAAGCTGCGCACAGATCTGGCGGAACTTGGACTGGCGCGCGATGACAGCTTTTCCGAACCGGAAGATCATATTTCGGCGGAACTGGAAACGATGGCGTGCCTCATTGACGGCAGCCTCGGACCAATGCTGATCCTGAGCGCGCAGAATACGTTTTTCGACAAACATCTGGGTTCCTGGGCACCGCACTTTTTCCGCGACCTCAGTGAAACAGACACAAGCAAATTCTACGCTGCGGTCGGCACGGTCGGCGTCGCGTTTATGGAAATCGAGAAGCAGGCATTTGCGATGTCGTAAACGGTGGGCAGTTGTCACCAACGACAAGAGAGAGAAAAGATGGCTGAGAAAAAAGATGAATCAAGCGGCACGGGCGGCAGTGCCCTTGCCACACCGACAAATCGGCGGGGGTTTCTAAGGCTGACTGGCCTAAGTGCCGCGGCGGTCGGCGGTGCTGCGGCTGGTGTTGCAGCTGGCCCAGAGCCGGTTGAGGCCGCAACCGCGATGCCGGACGGAAAAGACAAAGGCTACCGCGAAACCGATCACGTGAAGAGATATTACGAACTGGCGAAGTTCATGTAGCGCCGGTCGCGCGAGGGCCCGTGCACCGGATCAACATGAAACCGACGCCCAACAACTGACAAAAGATATACTGGAAGAGACACTCGGCAGAGGTGTCTCAGGAGGCAGAAATGCTGAAGCGAAAATCAAAAGCAACACCGACACGCGGACACTTGATCGCGGCAACACAAGTGCACGAAACGTCAGGCACCATCGACCGGCGGTCTTTTTTGAAGAACTCAGGCCTTGCTGTTGGTGGCTTGGCCGCCGTTTCTGCAATGGCGCCGGGCCGTGTGAAACGTGCTGAAGCTGGCGATAAAGCAGCCGCCAATGGCAACATCGAAGTCAAGAAGTCTGTCTGCACGCACTGCTCGGTCGGCTGCACAGTCGTGGCGGAGGTTTCTAACGGCGTTTGGATCGGACAAGAGCCAGGCTTCGACAGTCCGTTTAATCTCGGCGCCCATTGCGCCAAAGGCGCATCGGTACGCGAGCACGCCCATGGTGAGCGCCGCCTCAAGCACCCAATGAAGCTCGTTGGCGGCAAGTGGACCAAGATCAGCTGGGACACGGCGATTACGGAAATCGGCGACAAGATGCTGAAGATCCGCGAAGAGTCGGGGCCCGATTCTGTTTACTGGCTGGGCTCAGCCAAGTGGAACAACGAGCAGGCATATCTCGGGCGCAAGTTTGCAGCGTTCTGGGGCACGAACAACATCGACCACCAGGCGCGCATCTGTCACTCGACAACGGTTGCCGGTGTTGCCAACACATGGGGCTACGGCGCCATGACGAATTCCTACAACGATATCATGAAGTCGAAGGCGATCTTCCTGATTGGCGGCAACCCGGCAGAAGCCCACCCCGTCTCGTTGCAGCATATTCTAAAAAGCAAAGAGCAGAACAACGCCCCGTTAATTGTTTGCGACCCGCGTTTCACGCGCACGGCCGCACACGCTTCGGAGTTCGTGCGCTTCCGCCCTGGCACCGACGTCGCGCTGATCTGGGGCATCCTCTACCACTTGTTTGAAAACGGTTGGGAAGACACAGAGTTCATCCGCACGCGCGTTTGGGGGATGGATAAGATTCGTGAGGAAGTCGCCAAGTGGACGCCGGAAGAAGTTAAAAAGGTCACCGGCGTTCCAGGCGCTCAGTTGAAGCGTGTTGCAAAGACGCTTGCGACCCACAAACCCGGCACGGTCATCTGGTGCATGGGCGGCACGCAACACACCAACGGTAACAACAACACGCGGGCCTACTGCATTCTGCAACTCGCACTTGGCAACATGGGTACGGCCGGTGGCGGCACCAACATTTTTCGCGGTCACGACAACGTGCAGGGTGCCACAGACCTTGGTGTGTTGATGGACACGCTGCCCGGCTACTACGGCCTGTCGGCTGGCGCGTGGAAGCATTGGAATCGCGTTTGGGATGTGCCTGACGACTATATGGCGTCGCGATTCAAATCGCAGGAGTTGATGAATGCGAAGGGTATTCCGGTCAGTCGCTGGATTGACGGCGTACTCGAAGATAAAGCCAACCTCGATCAGCCGGACAACCTGCGCGGCATGGTGATGTGGGGGCATGCGCCCAACTCACAGACGCGTGGTCCGGAAATGAAGAAGGCGATGGAGAAGCTTGATCTCTTCGTCGTCATCGATCCATTCCCGACCGTTTCTGCCGTCATGCACGACCGTAAGGAAGGTACTTACCTGCTGCCAGCGACAACGCAGTTTGAGACCCGTGGCTCGGTCACTGCATCGAACCGGTCGCTGCAATGGCGCGAAAAGGTCGTCGAACCGCTGTTTGAATCAAAAGTCGATCACGAGATCATGTATCTCTTCGCCAAGAAGTTCGGCTTCGAAACGGAGATGTTTAAAAACATCAAGGTTGCGGGTACGGAACCGGATGTCGAAGACATCACGCGCGAGTTTAACAGCGGTATGTGGACGATCGGGTATACCGGACAATCACCGGAACGCCTGAAGAAACACATGGCCAACCAAGCGACGTTCGACAAAATCACTTTGAAGGCAAACGGTGGCCCGTGCGATGGCGACTACTATGGACTTCCATGGCCCTCGTGGGGCACGGCTGAGATGAACCACCCTGGTACGCCAAACCTCTACGACACGTCGATGGCGGTTAAAGACGGTGGACTCTGCTTCCGCGCTCGCTTCGGTGTGACGGCGCCTGAGGGTTACGCTACTGGCGACGCGGAAGCCGACAACATGCTGGCGGTTGATAGTTATCCCGCGGGTTCCGAGATCAAGGACGGTTATCCAGAGATCACTTACGCAATGATCGAAAAGCTCGGATGGCTTGGCGATTTAACGTCGGAAGAAATGGCATCACTACAAAAAGTCGGCGGCAATGCCATTGCGAAGGTGAATTGGAAAACCGACCTTTCCGGCGGCTTGCAGCGTGTTGCGATCAAGCATGGCCTCGCCCCGTTTGGTAACGCCAAGGCCCGCGCCATCGTGTGGACATTCCCAGATCCCGTGCCCATGCACCGCGAGCCGCTCTACACGCCGCGTCGCGATCTGCTGCCTAAGTACGCGACCTACAAGGACCGTAGGCTGCACCGTCTGCCAACGCTTTATGAATCGATCCAGAAAAACGACTTCTCGAAAGACTATCCGATCATCCTCACATCCGGTCGTCTGGTCGAGTACGAGGGAGGCGGAGATGAAACACGGTCCAATCCGTGGCTTGCGGAACTACAGCAGGAAATGTTTGTCGAGATGAACCCGGCGGACGCCAACGATCTTGGTGTCAAAGAGGGTGACACGGTCTGGGTCGAAGGTCCGGAAAAAGGCAAGGTGCTTGTTGCCGCCATGCTGACCGACCGGGTTGGAAAGGGCGTTGCGTTTATGCCGTTCCACTTTGGCGGCATGTTCCAGGGCCGCGATTTAAGGTCGAAATATCCTAAAGGCGCCGACCCTTATGTGATCGGCGAAGCGTGTAACACCGCGCAAACGTATGGCTACGATAGCGTGACTCAAATGCAAGAGACGAAAACGACGCTCTGCAAGATTTGGAGGGCTTAAACAATGGCACGTATGAAATTTCTCTGTGACGCCGAACGCTGCATCGAATGCAATGCCTGTGTGACGGCCTGCAAAAATGAGAACGAAGTTCCGTGGGGCGTAAACCGTCGCCGCGTTGTGACAATCAACGACGGCAAACCAGGTGAGCGCTCTATCTCCGTCGCCTGCATGCACTGTTCCGACGCGCCGTGTATGGCGGTATGTCCGGTCGATTGTTTCTATCAGACCGACCAGGGCATTGTGCTGCACTCGAAAGACCAGTGCATCGGTTGTGGCTATTGTTTCTACGCCTGCCCGTTTGGTGCACCACAATACCCGCAGGCTTCCAACTTTGGTTCGCGAGGCAAGATGGACAAATGCACATTCTGCGCCGGCGGTCCCGAAGAAACCGGTTCAGAAGCTGAGTTCCAAAAATATGGCCGCAACCGTATTGCGGAAGGCAAGTTACCGCTGTGCGCTGAGATGTGCTCGACCAAAGCGTTGCTGGCTGGTGATGGCGACGTTGTTTCCGACATCTATCGGACACGTGTGGTCGCGCGCGGCTTTGGCTCAGGCGCTTGGGGCTGGGGCAAGGCGTATCCAGAAATCGACGGTTAAGGACCATGTCTTAAAACCATGAGCCGTTTATTTTTCGGTCATGCAAGATGTACGTTTTAGAGAGGCAGCAAAACCAATGATACGAAATACCGCAAGCCGATCGATTGCTGCTGTATCCGGCGAACAAAGTTCGTCGGCAGTGGCGACCGGGACGTTGGCGGCGCTTGCCACCATTTTGTTTTTCTTGATCACCGCACTGCCCGTATCAGCCCAAACCGTGCGCCCACCTGACAACGCGGTGACGAACGCAGCACCACCGCAGGATGGCGCCAATCCGGCCAACGTTCCGTCCAAAGTCAAAACCCAAAACGCCGATTACTGGCGCGGTGTTCGCAGCGGAGTGCGTGGTAACGTTTCAATCCCCGATAAGAAGGCCGGGGTTCTTGTTCAGTCGCAGGGCGAAGAATGGCGCCAAACGCGGACGGCTGTGCTGCCGCGTTACGGTTCATACGCGCTGTTCGGCGTCCTGTTTGCGCTTGCCACTTTTTACCTGATCCGCGGGCGCATCAAGATTTCACGTGGGCTTTCCGGTCGCACGATTGAGCGGTTCACTGATATTGAACGCATGGGCCACTGGCTGATGGCAGTCTCATTTATCATTCTCGGGCTTACCGGCTTGAACTTGATTTATGGCAAGGAAGTCTTGATGCCGCTGCTGGGTAAGGATCTGTTTGCAAGTATGACTGCACTTGGAAAATGGCTGCACAACTACATCGCATTCGCGTTTATGGCCGGGCTCGTCATTTCATTCGTTTTCTGGTTGCGCCACAACATTCCAAACTCAGCGGATGTAAGGTGGTTGGCTGAAGGCGGCGGCATGTTCTCGAAGAGTAGCCATCCACCGGCACGCAAATTCAATGCCGGACAGAAAATCCTATTCTGGTTGATTATGCTGTCGGGACTGTCGATCTCTTTGTCAGGGTTGGCGCTGCTGTTCCCGTTCCAGTTCTCTATGTTTGGCCCGACCTTCGCGCTTCTGAATGTCTTCGGCTTTGACCTGCCAACAAACTTGGCGCGTGTTGAGGAGATGCAATACGCCGCTCTTTGGCATGGCATTGTCGGACTGTTTATGATGTGCATTATCATTGCTCATATCTACATTGGGTCGATTGGGATGGAAGGTGCATTTGACGCCATGGGATCGGGACAGGTCGACGAAAACTGGGCGCGCGAACATCACAATCTTTGGGCCGAAGAAGTCTTGGGACCAGATCCGGACGCTGGACATGGCAATGCCGCCGCTAGCGGCGAAGACGCAACCAACCCCGGCGGCGGGACGCCCGAGGCCGCGACGTGATCTTGCATGCACCTCGGCTATAGGACCGTCATGCTCATTCTTGGTTTACATACGGTTGGCCCATGAAGAGGCCGGGAGATAAAATATGACGGCCTTTGTGAAAAGTATTTTGGTGCTCGTTGGCATTACCATTCTGGCCGTCGTCGTTCTCAATGTGTTGCCAATGTCATCGGCCGATGTTTACAGCTTGGATGGAAGCACGCGGCTGTAAAATGAGCACCTCTGCGGACGCGCCAAGCTTCCCGCCAATATTCATAGCCCATGAAATTCCACCTGCCGACGATATGTCGGCTGCTGGCGTGCGTGTTGCAATAGCTGGCAGCTTTGCAGCCCGTGATGTGTTGTGGCAGCGGGATGAGGCGCGCGTTAATCTCGCCATTGTTCTTGAACCGGAAGTGTCGGCGTTGGTCGCTCAGCAGATGGGACTTGTGATGGCGCTGGCCGTTACCGAAAGTCTTGGTGCGCTTATGCCTGCGCAAACCGCCGTCCAGCTGCGGTGGCCAGATCGAATCCTGGTAAATGGCGGAGATATTGGATGCGTCACGCTCACGTTGCCTGATTGCGACGAGCATCAGGTGCCGGATCGACTTGTGGTGCAGGTTGACTTGCAACTCGGTGCGCCGGAACAAACGGGCGAGCCCGGCGATCATCCGCAACAAACGTGGTTGCTGGCGGAAGGTGGCGACTATGAGTTGGTTTCGGCGAGGTACCTCAGTTCAATCGCCGCGCATTTTCTCAATTGGTTGAACACCTGGACCGACGACGGATTTCAGCCTGTTGCAGCTCAGCTGATCGGGCGTGTCGAGGGATATGAGGATGCGGCGACGATTACAGCGCGAGGTTCAAGAGTGGATGGACGCGTTATTGGACTTGGTGATGATCTCGGTGTCATCGTCAAAACGGCACGTGGTGACGCGGTTCCGGTGCCTTATGATTGGCAGGTCGTGCGCACGACCAAAGTGGATGATCGAGCGCAATGACCACACGTGATTTCTGGAAATCCGCCGGCATGCATCTGGTGGACGTCGATCCGATGACGGGCTGGCTGTCTGTGACGCCACAGCTTATTCGTGCCTATCTCACACGACCCGAGATCCACCCAATCGAGGAGTCATGCGACAACGAGCACGCGCTTCACGCCGCGTTGATGGATAACCCGTTCCGCGAAGTTGATGCGACACGGGTTTCGGCGCTGGCCGATAGCGATACAGCGGAGAACTATCGCTTCTTTCTGGCGTTTCGTGATCTGTTGCAAGAATCGGGCACGATTGAAGCCACATATCTCGCTTTAATGCGTGGGCAGGCTGGCGCGAATGCTGGCGTTGCCGTGCCGCCAGTTTTTGCCGACCAACTCGTCCACCTGATCGCACGCAACATGTTGAAGGATGTTACCGATCCCATTCGTTTGAGAGCTGCCGAGATTTTTTTTCGTGCGCAGACCGTTTCGATTGATGAGGGTCGCGTCATGTTGGCGGATGATGAGATCGTGTTGCGCCAAGCCGGGCAGCAGGTGCAAAGCGGACTGGAACACCTATTGGCCGCGACCGGAACACCGGTGAAGTCGGTTGCGCTAGATGTTCTGGATGAAGACAATTCGGATATTTATTGGGAGCGTAGTGACCGCTTCAATACGGTTGTCGACTTTCGCTTTGAACAGCCCGCGCCAGATGCCTTCGCACGCGTTATCGAAACGTGGTTGGCGCATTTGCTAAAAATCGATGTCCGTGTCGAGCCACGTCCGAGTTTGCAGGACAGCGATTGGCGCTGGCACATCGGTCTTGACCGCACTGCGACCAATTTGTTGAACGAGCTTTATGACGGTGAGCGACTAAGCGACGGCCAAGCACAGCAGATCGTTGGGCTGTTTCGAATGCGCTTTGTTGATGACAATATCGTTCTGCCGGACGTGCGTGGTCATCCAGTCTATCTCGGTCTGGCTATGACAGTCGACAAAAAGCTAAAAATGAAACCGCAAAATCTGCTGACGAATTTGCCGTTGCGGCCTTTAAGCTAGCCTGACTGCCGCACAAAAAAGAGAGCCTGGCGGGGGGAGTACCAGGCTCTCTTGATGGCGGATCTCAAGGTCGGGGGAAGCACGGGGGAAGCGCAAACCTTGGGACCGCGGGGTTGTGAACCCGATTTAACCTTCGCTGTGCGAAAACGTCTGGGGAGACGAAATTTTCACACTCGTCGGGCTCACAGCAGCGACGACACTTGCAATCAGCAAAAGGCCGGTCAGCAGTGTCGCTAGCGTCAATCTGGTCATCTCATAACTCGTTTTTTGTGCGCAACGCGGGTTTTGGCTTTTGCCATTTTCTATTTTCCGTCGCGACGCGTTTTTTTGTTTGCGGCTCATGACCGTCCTGTCGTGTACAAGAGATAGCAGCCGAATTTCAAAAAAGAAGGGGGTGTCACAGTCACGTGAGGTGAAGTGAAATAGGAGCTTTGAGCCGTGAATTTACGTGATGCGATGCGTGATATTCGCTGGACTTGCGGGCAGCTAAGTTAGGAAATCTTCCGGCTTTGATTTGGTCTGAATCTTCTCAGCCTCTTCTTCCGCGAGATAGTCCTCTGTCGTACGCACAGCAGGACGTGCGCCTTTAGTGAACGGATCGTCCTTACCCTCGGCCAAAGTTTCCACACGGCAGCGATCGCACATCTGGATCAGGTCCAACTTACCGTCGGCTTGAAACATCGGGTGGTCTTTGAGTTCGTCCATGACTCGCTCGATTGAAGATTTGGCCCCGAACGCAGTCCCGCACCGGATGCAACAAAATGGCTCCTCCGTGTGGAGGATGTCAGGCGACAGGGCCGCTGTGGTGAAATTATATCTCGGCTCGAGCGAGATCGCGTTTTCGGGACATGTCACACGGCACAAGCCGCATTGCACACAGGCTGCTTCGGTGAACGCGACCTGCGGTTGGTCCGGATTGTCTGACAGCGCATTGGCAGGGCACGTGCCGACACAGGCCAGACAAAGCGTGCACCGCTCCGCGTCGATCTTGATACGGCCATAAGGTGCGTCATCGGGAAGTATGATGATGTCTTGTGGCTCGGGTGCAGCGGCGTGAAGTTTTGCCAGTAATGTGCGTGCGATCTGGCGCTTGTTACCGCTTGCTGCAAGAATTTGTGGGTTGAGGGCTGTGCGTTGCGATAGGCCGGCGAAAAATTCGCTGAGAGCATCTGGATCATTTTCGCTGATAGCTGAGACACAGCGTTCAGGAATACCAAGTGCTTTCGTAATTGTGTTGGCCAAAGTAGCTTCCGCCTCAATAGGCGCGTGTTCTTCCGCGTGTTTTGGCGACAGTAGGCAGACAACATGTTCAGCACCTGCAACAAGAGTGCCGATCAAGATTTCATGGCCTGTCTGCAGAACGGAGTTAAGCTGCACGGGCAGAACATTTGACGGTAGCCCGTCGCCGTAGCGCGCCAGCGCATCGATTAGGTCTGCGCCATGTGTTTCGTCATGTAACAACACGATTGGATGTGCGCCACCTGCGCCACGGAAAGTCGCAAGCAGGATGTCGACGCGCGCCAGGATATCTTCCCGGCGTGGATAGGCCGACGTGACCGCGCCCGTTGGACACACTGCAGAGCACGTGCCGCAGCCAGCACACACGCCGTGGTCGATCACAACGTTATCGCCAGCCGGGCGGATCGCACCGATCGGGCAATTGTCGAGGCAGTTGGTGCAGCCGATTTTACTGTTGCGGCTGTGGGCGCAGATGTCTGCGTCGTAGGACACATAAAGTGGCTTTTCAAATTCACCAACCAAAGTGCTGAGTGTTCGCAAGGCGTCGGCAACAGCAACGGGGCTGTCCGGATCAACGCTGATGTAACCATCACGTCGGTCGTGTCCGGTCAGCAACGGCGGATTACCGCTGAGATCCAAGATGAGATCGCACTGAGAC
>JAJFHI010000215.1 GCA_021775715.1 Hyphomicrobiaceae bacterium
AGGGATGAAGAGGCAGACATGAATTCCGAGGCACTTTTGACCGTCATCCTTGGCGCCGGCCAGGGCACACGCATGAAGTCCAAGACGCCGAAAGTGCTGCACGCAGTGGCGGGCCGCTCAATGCTGGGCCATGTCATCGCACTTGCCGCTGAGACAGGAAGCATTGAAAGGGTAGCCGTCGTCGGCCCGAAGATGGACGATGTGGCTAATGCCGCGAAATCTGCCGCACCCGACATCAAGATTGCGATCCAGAAAACACCGCGCGGCACAGGTGATGCGGTGCTTGCAGCCTGTGATGCTTTAACTGCACATGCCGGTGACGTGATGGTGCTTTATGCGGATACACCGCTAATTACCGCCGATACATTGCAACGCCTACGTGCGGCGCTGAGCGACGAAATCCAAGTAGCCGTGCTTGGCTTTGAAGCCGCTGATCCCACTGGTTACGGACGCTTATTGACGGATGGTACGGGTACGCTGGTGGCCATTCGCGAACACAAAGATTGTAGTGAGCCTGAACGCGCCGTCACCCTTTGTAATTCCGGTGTTATGGCATTCCGCGTGCCGGATCTCGCTGGTTTGCTGGCCGGACTGACGACCAACAATGCCAACGGTGAATATTATTTGACTGATGCGGTGGAACTCGTGTTGGCCACTGGCGGCAAGGCCGCGGCAGTTGTGTGCCCGGAAGATGAAGTTTTAGGCGTCAATAGTCGCAACCAGTTGGCCATGGCCGAGGCTATTTGGCAAAAGCGCAAACGCCAGGCCGTGATGGCCGAGGGCGTCACATTGGTTGCCCCTGAAACAGTCTGGTTTTCTCACGACACCGTTTTGGGCCGCGATGTGATCGTCGAGCCTAACGTCTGGTTTGGACCGGGCGTGACGGTCGGCGATGACGTTTTTATTAAAGCAAACTGCCATTTCGAAGGTGCGAGCATTGGCAACGGCGCGCGCATCGGCCCGTTTGCCCGGTTACGTCCAGGTGCAGCACTCGGGCCGGACACCCACATTGGCAACTTCGTCGAGGTTAAGAACACGACGCTTGGAGCAGGTGCTAAAGCCAACCACTTGTCCTACCTCGGTGACGGCGTGGTCGGGGCGAAAGCCAACATCGGTGCCGGGACAATATTCTGCAACTACGATGGCTTTAACAAAGCGCGGACGGAAATCGGCGACGGAGCATTCGTTGGTTCAAATTCCGCACTGGTCGCGCCGGTTAAGATTGGTGCTGGCGCATATATAGGGTCCGGCAGCGTTATCACGAAGAATGTCGCAGCCGATGCCTTGGCGTTGGAACGCTCTGACCAGGATGAACGGCCCGGGTGGGCTGCAAAGTTCCGCGCGTTGATGCAGCGTCAGAAAGCACGGGCACAGGGCTGAGTTTCAGGTAAGCCCAAATATGGGCAGGGCTTGTTGGCCCAAAATGTGATTGGGTGACGTTGGACGGTCTGTGATCGTGGCAGGAGATGTGATCTCCATGTTCGAGACAAACAGAAGAGATGATAAGAGGAGCTTCCGCATGTGCGGTATCGTTGGCATTCTTGGCCTGAAACCTGTAGCGCCGGATCTGGTAGACGCTTTGCGACGGTTGGAATACCGCGGCTACGACTCAGCCGGTATCGCAACAGTTGAAAACGGCCATCTTGATCGCCAGCGTGCCGAGGGCAAACTGCGCAATCTGGAAGCGCGCCTCCATGATGCACCCCTATCGGGCCGCACCGGCATTGGCCACACACGCTGGGCGACGCACGGCCGTCCAAACGAGACCAACGCGCACCCGCACATGTCAAAGCGCGTGTCGGTTGTCCATAACGGCATCATTGAGAATTTCCGCGAGCTGCGCACCGAGCTGCAGGCCAAAGGTCACAATTTCCAGTCGGACACAGACACTGAAGCCGTCGTCCACCTGATCACCGAAGAGATGGACAAGGGTCTGTCGCCAGTTGATGCTGTTGGCGCCGTACTGCGTAAGTTGCGCGGCGCATTTGCACTTGGGATCATATTTGCCGGTGAAGACGATTTGATGATCGCAGCCCGTCAGGGCAGTCCACTGGCCCTCGGCCACGGTTTGGGTGAGATGTATCTCGGTTCCGATGCCATTGCGTTGGCTGGTCTGACCGATCGTATCACCTATCTTGAAGAGGGCGATTGGGCCGTCATGCATCGCGACAGCCTGCAGATCTATGACATCGACGCTAAGCTCGTTGACCGGCCCGTGACCAAGATGACGGACGCGGCGCGGCTGGTCGATAAGGGTAATCACCGCCACTTTATGGCAAAGGAAATCCACGAACAGCCCGAGATGATTAGCCACACGCTGGCAAATTACCTTGACATGGCAACGCAAACCGTGCGCCTGCCTGACATTGGAATGGATCTTTCGAAGCTTACGCGTGTGACGATTTCCGCGTGTGGCACGGCATATTATGCCGGTCTTGTTGCCAAGTATTGGATCGAGCGCTACGCGCGTCTGCCGGTCGAAATCGATATCGCATCGGAATTGCGTTATCGCAATGCTCCGCTTCCCAAGGACGGCCTTGCGGTTTTCGTTTCCCAATCGGGTGAGACGGCCGACACGCTCGCGACACTTCGCTACTGCAAAGCGCAGGGCCAGAAAATTGCTTCTGTTGTCAATGTTCGCACGTCGACGATCGCACGAGAATCCGACGTCGTGCTGCCGACATTGGCTGGTCCGGAAATTGGCGTTGCTTCGACCAAGGCCTTCACCGCACAGTTGGCCGCACTGGCGGCACTTGCGTTGGCGCTGGGTCGGGCACGTGGTGCGATTACGCAAGCAGAAGAGCAGTGCCTTGTTCGTGCGTTGATGGAAGTGCCGCGGCATATCTCAAAAATGCTACAGGACGAGTCCAATTACGAGCGCATGGCGCATGACCTTTCAAAAGCGAAAGACGTGCTCTATCTCGGGCGCGGTGTGAATTTTCCGCTGGCACTGGAAGGCGCACTGAAGCTTAAGGAAATTTCCTACATCCACGCCGAGGGCTACGCCGCTGGCGAACTCAAACACGGGCCCATCGCTCTGATCGACGAGAACGTCCCGGTTGTGGTGGTGGCGCCGCAAGACGATCTGTATGAAAAGACCATTTCCAACGTTCAGGAGGTGGCAGCCCGGGGTGGACGGATTTATTTGATGTCTGACGCTCCGGCCGAATCGACCGGCTGCCTGCTCGACGAATATATCGCCATGCCCAAGGTCCACCCCTTCATCCAGCCGCTGATTTACGCCATTCCCGTGCAATTGATTGCCTATCACACCGCCGTATTTATGGGGACAGATGTGGATCAACCGCGAAATCTGGCGAAATCTGTAACAGTGGAATAGGGGGACAAAATCTTGCCATCCCCTGGCCTTGATTTGCGTAAAAGCATAGGTTCGCGTAGTTTTTTCTAAGTGTTTCCGGATGAGTCCGTGCGGTTGCCGCTCGGATTGCTCGCCGGGCACCGGTTGGAGTTGCGACAGAGACCGGGATCGTATTTGAGATTTCGTTGTTTAGGGCGCGATAAATCGAATAAGGACGGGGACTATGGGGATGGGGCGACACATCAGTGCTTTCGCGCTGGCGGCTGTATTATCAGTTGCTCAGGGCCCAATATTTAAAGCACCACAGGCGGAAGCTGCCACGCAGATGAGTCCGGCCGAGGCCCGCAAAACGGTACTTTCCGGAATAAAATCTTTTGAAGCTGGCAGCATGAAGATGAGCGTCTCTTCCCTTAGTCATGCGCTTTCAAGCGGTGGCCTGACGGGCAAGGATATGGCCAAGGCACTTTATTACCGTGGCCGAGCGTATCGCAAGCAGGGCAAGCACGCCCAAGCGATCTCTGATTTGACGAGTGCCATCTGGCTTAAGAACGGTCTTTCAGAAGCTGAAAAGGCCAAAGCTCTGCAAGAGCGGTCTGCCGCATACAAGAGTGCAGGCGTTGCCAGTCCAACAACAGCGGTGGTCGCTGCAGCGCCAAAGGTCGCCGCACCTGCACCTGTCGTTGCTGCTCCCGCCCCGCCTCCAACACCTTCAGTTGCGAAAGCAGCTGTTGCAGCGCCGGCACCTGTTCAGATTGCACAAGCCAA
>JAJFHI010000216.1 GCA_021775715.1 Hyphomicrobiaceae bacterium
GATATCTCACGCCTGGATGACGATGATGAGGTGTACCGTTCGCAGGCGGAAAAATTAGGTGCGATCGTCACACAAATTTCTGAGTGTTATCGCCGCGGCCAACCAGTGCTTGTAGGAACCGTGTCGATTGATAAGTCGGAGCAGCTTGCAGGACTGTTGCAGAACAAGAAATACATTGATGATCTTGGCAAGAAGATGCTGTCGCAAGCAGACGAGCTTAAGGACGAGCGGAAGAAAGATACCGAGCCGGACGAATATGAAGCTTACCTCAATGACGTCGGCTCTTATCTTTGTGAACTTGTACGCAACATCAAAGGTAAAGACGCGCCGATTCCGCACAGTGTTCTGAACGCGCGCTACCACGAGCAGGAAGCCAGCATCGTTGCCATGGCCGGTGAGCCAGGTGCGATTACGATTGCGACGAACATGGCCGGTCGCGGTACAGACATTCAGCTTGGCGGCAACGTGGATGCGCGTCTGCGAGACTGGATCGTTGAGCACGGAGAAGCTGGCAATACAGCGACCGAAAGCGAAATTGCAGCCAAACGCTCTGAATTCGAAGCCGACGTTGCTGGCAAGAAGAAGCGGGCGCTTGAAGCAGGCGGCCTCTACGTTCTAGCGACCGAGCGTCATGAAAGTCGCCGCATCGACAACCAGCTGCGTGGTCGTTCTGGCCGTCAGGGCGACCCTGGCCGTTCGAAATTCTATCTCGCACTTGATGACGACCTGATGCGTATCTTCGGTTCGGAGAAGATGGAAGGCATGCTGAACTCGCTTGGCATGAAAGAGGGCGAGGCGATCACGCACCGCTGGATGAACAAGTCACTTGAGATGGCGCAGCGCAAGGTTGAGGCGCGCAACTTCGATATTCGCAAACAAATCCTCAAGTACGACGACGTCATGAATGACCAGCGTAAGGTCATGTTCGAGCAGCGGCTTGATATTATGGCCGAACAGGATGTGTCAGAAACCGTTACGGATATGCGCCATCAAGTGATCGAAGAAATGGTCACCCGTTACATTCCGGAAAAAGCCTACGCGGAGCAGTGGAACATTACGGATCTGAAGGCTGACTACGAGAATGTTTTCGGCCTCGAAGTTCCGCTGAAGGATTGGGCAGACGAAGAAGGCATCGCGGACGAAGAAATTCGCGAGCGCCTGACGAACGCTGCTGATGCCAAAGCTGCAATTAAAGAAAGTGAATTGGAGCCGGAGGTTTATCGCGAAGTCGAGAAGATGGTGCTGTTGCACACGCTAGACCGGCTTTGGCGTGAACATCTGATCACGCTGGAACATCTTCGCCAGGTAATTGGCTTCCGTGCTTACGGGCAACGTGACCCGTTAAACGAGTACAAGTCAGAATCTTTTGTGCTGTTCGAAAATATGTTGGTCAGTTTGCGCGAAATGGTGACCTTGCAGCTCATGAACGTTAGCCAGCGGGATCTTGAACGGGAATTGGAACCTGGTGAGCTGCCCGAAATGGAAGCCCATCACATCGATCCGACAACTGGTTTCGACGAAATGGAAATGATCGACGCGGCACTGGCTGGTGAGGGTCGCGACGTCGAGCCGGAGCCGGAGCGTCGTGCACCGCAGAAGACGCGCCGTGGTGCCGGACCTCTCGATCCCGACAACCCGGCGACATGGGGACGCGTACCACGCAACAAGCCCTGTCCGTGCGGGTCCGGCAAAAAGTACAAGCATTGCCACGGAAAGCACGATTAAGTTGGCGGAGTGTGTTTTCTTGAGATCTTGCAGGGTGAGGTGAGAAGTTTGTATTGCCTCGCGGCTATTCCTCGCTGTCGCTCGGGCCTCCGGCAGGGCGCTGCAACGCAGCAGGTCACGGTTTATTTCGCTGCGGTTTTTCGCCTTCGCTGATAGGCGCTCAGGCGAACCGAGCTTTTTTGCTCCCGGGCCGAGAGGTAAAACGTTTTCCTTGCTCGGCTTGTCCGGAACACACGGGCGCAGATGCCAGCGACCTGCCGAGTTGATACTGCGAGAAATTTGCCGTATTGCGAGACCGCTGTTGCCCCTTGCTCAATCGCAGCGCGTGGCACCCGGGTTTGATCGTGCGAGCGACAAGCGAGTGCGTGAATCAATCCCGGCGCGGTGCGCAGCCCGACCGTAGGGAGGAACAGCGTGAGCACAAATAAACCTTTGCGCTATCGCTTCGCTGCTTGAGCGCGTTCCCGGCGCCGTGCGCAGCCTGACCGCAGGCCAGAACAGCGTGAGCACAACGGCTTCCTAACACTCAATCGATGTCGAACGTGATATCGAGACCCTTTACGGCGACTTCGAAATCTTCCAGCGACACAACTTCGAAACATGCGCGCGCACCCGGTTGGAGGCGTTCGCCAGCAGCGAGCCGGTTGATAAGGATTTGTGCGGCAAGCGTCGGGATCGTTGGACCATCTCCGCATTTGGCTGCGAGTGACCATTCGACGAGCAGCGGCGTGCCAGTCTCGTCCTCACCGCGCATGGTAACGGCCATTCCGCCGGTGTCGGTGCCAAGCCATGACAGCGCATGTTTGACTTTGACTAACGGTGCGGCCAAGGCGGCAAGTGACTTTACAAAGCCCGCCCGCGCCAACCATGACAATGTCCAAAGACCGAGGTGATAGACGCCGACTTCAAGGCCTGCTCTCATCGCGACGGTTTCGAGATCGGGATAGGCGTCGGGAAATAAATCAAGATCCGGTACATCGACATAGCCGGCCCAACGCTTGCCAAGGCCTGGAATATTGTGGCGCGCGATCCCTTGCCAGCCATAGACGATGTCGGACTTGCCGTTGCGCCGGACTTTGATTGCGTGGCCGACATAGCCAAAGATCGACTTTGTCGTGGCGATACCGGGGTCGAATTTATTGCCGGGCGAAATGAAAATTTCAATCGATTTCAATCGCGCGAACTTCGGCCGGTGCTGTTGAACAACAGCAGACGACAGTCCCGGCACAGTGCTGGCGCCACTGATAACAACGACATCCGCAGCGCGCGCCTCTTTGTCCAGAGCAGTGATGCCGGTGACGAAATCACGCGCGTCGGCAAGATCGATGTAATGGCACCCAGCTGCGATGGCTGAGCGGGCGAGGTTATAGTTCTGTGCTTGGAATGGCCCCGAAGCGTTGACGACAACGCTGGCACCGATTTCGTCCAGCTTATCGGACGTGCAGTCGGTGGCATCAATGCGCCGCGCCTCAATGTGTGCCTTGGTATCCGGCATCTCGCTGATTTCGGCGGCGAGTTGTTTGGCCTTGTCGATGTTGCGACCGGCTATGGTGATGTTGAGTGTGTCGTTGCTGGCAATCCGTTCTATGAGGCGGCGGCCAAAAGCCCCATAACCACCGACAACGACAACTTTCATGAGATCAACCTGCGCAACTGAATTTGGTGCGTCGCGGGTGCCGCCAATTAACAGCTACGAGAACTTAGCGCCGCTTTCGTGCTGTCCGTAACCGGCGTTTCGAGGAAGATTTACGGCTTGCAGAAACGCGTGCTTTGCGTGACCAGATCCGCCGTTGCAAGGCCATATGCTTGCGGCAACTGGCACGCGATGGATTGCACTTAAAGCGAAGGCGTGGCCCACCCCCACCATG
>JAJFHI010000217.1 GCA_021775715.1 Hyphomicrobiaceae bacterium
GGCTCGGCCGTGTTCACTGGTGGCACGCCGGAGGCCTATCGCACCAATATCGCTGCCATACGCGCCGCTGCCGAGGCCGCTCAGGCCAAGGCTGCCGCTTAAAAGATTTTTGGGCTCCCACGGGTGACAGGATAGATTTCATGCAGAAACCGATTTTGGTTCTGGGCGCGCGCGGACAAGTGGCGATTGCCTTACAGCGGCTGGCCAAGGTACGCGGTATCTCTCTGGTTGCAGCCGGACGGCCCGATCTTGACGTCAAGGACATTGGCTCAATCGCTGCCGGTATCAATTCCGTGGGACCGGGAATTGTCATCAACGCTGCGGCCTACACAGCCGTTGACAAGGCGCAGGGTGAGGGACAGGAAGAGGCTTATACGATCAATGCTGAAGCGCCAGCGCGGCTTGCCGTTTTGTGTAAGGCCAATCAGATACCGCTGATCCACATTTCGACGGACTACGTGTTCGATGGATTGAAAGGTGCACCGTACCTAGAGGACGACGAGATGGTACCATTGAACAATTACGGGGCGTCGAAAGCTGCTGGTGAAATGGCCGTGCGGGCGGCAGGACCCGAACACATCATTTTGCGCACACAGTGGGTCTATAGCCCGAACGGTGGAAATTTCGTCAAGACGATGCTGCGGGTGGGCCAGGAGCGCGACGAGATCAGCGTCGTCAATGATCAGATCGGTTCACCGACGTCCGCCGATGAGATCGCAGCCGCGTTGTTGGATGTCGCAGCGACCGTTGAGGGGGGCGCGCCAGCTGATCTGTGGGGCACCTATCATTTTTCCGGTATCGGCATGACAACGTGGCACGGGTTCGCCGCTGAGATATTCCGGCTTGCTGGCGAAGCTGGAATGAAAACACCCAAACTCAAAGCCATCAGCACGCTTGAGTATCCGACACCGGCTGTCCGCCCGTTGGCGGCTGTTTTGGCGACAGACAAGATCCAGCAGGCCTTTGGCATCACTCCAGCATCGTGGGAAGAGACGCTTGCGCGCATCTTCCCGACGATTGTTGAGAGCGTGAAGGTTGAAGCAACGGCCTGATAGAGCATGGCAATTTAGAATGGCTCACACTATTTTTCGCTAGCGCCCTATCTTACTCGCACCGATTGGCTTGGGACCATCTGCAAGCTATGAATCATTGTAGCCCGCATAACTCCGTCATTCCCGGCTTGATCGGGACTCTAAGTGTCTGTCGTCTTAAAGGTCGACGATAGGTTGCCAACCCTGCAACATGGCGTTTGCTGAAGCCCGCGAGGGCCCCCGCATTCACGGAGGTGACGATCGTGGGTGGCGCAAGTTCAAGTGAAAACAAAACGGAGCACCCAGAATATGGGCGTTTGGCTCCGTTCCCTTCTCATTCGATGTTTCCCAACCTCACTCGAATGAACTTTAGGCCGCAGCTGCCGGCAACACGACACGCATTCCGGTTGGGCCGAATTCCGGCGTGCCTAGCGCGACCGCGACATAGGCTTCGCGCAAACGTTCCGGTGATTCCAAAAGCCGGTCGCGCCAAACCCCCAAATGCAGCTCGGTTTGGATCAGTCCGCGCAGCATGCCGACATGATCGGTCATGCCGACACATTGCGCGCCCACCATGCGGTCGCCTTCAAATTCCAGCTTGAGGTATTTGAAGTTTTCTTCGTCGATGAGTTTTACCGTCTCGCCCATTGGCGCGCCCTGCCAGAGGCCGAACGACGATGAAATCAGACCCATGGTATCGAGCACGTTCATATTTAGAGAACCGCGGTGCGGTGTTGCGACACCAGCCATGTTGAGCGCCGCGATACGGCCGTGTTCAACGGCAACCGGCTGGATCGCGAGCATGTCTGGCTTGCCGGTTGAAATATCCACGCCCTCGCAACAATCGCCAGCGGCATAGACGTCAGCGGCTGTCGTTTCAAGGAACTCATTGACGCGAATGCCGGTCTCGACATGCACTTTGCTACCCACCAGGAAACCGACGTTCGAGCGCACACCAGCAGCCATCACAACCAATTGCGCTGGAGCAGACGAGCCATTTGAGAACCCGACCTCAAGGTTTTCACCCGAGCCTTCGCCCGTGTTAGCGATCTTGGTGACTTTGGTGTCAGTTAGAACGCGAACGCCTTTGGCTTCGCACCATCGGCCTAGCATGTTACCGGCGGTCTCATCCAACATACGCGCCACCATGCGCGGGGCGATCTCGACGACGGTTAGCTCGCAACCGCGCGTGTAAAGCGCCTCCAGAACGATCGAACCGATGAAGCCGGCACCGACCAAAACAACCTTTGAACCTTTGTCGGCAAGTTTCAGAATTTCGCGCGCGTCTTCCAATGTCCAGCAGGTGTGGACGCCAGGAAGATTGGCCCCAGGGATTGGTGGGATAATCGGCGAGGCACCACTGGCGATAAGAAGCTTGTCATAAGAAATTTCGCCGCCGCCTGTCATGAAAAGTTTGTGGTCATCGGTGTCAATGCCGCCGGCTCGGCCGGTCTGGTATTTGATGCCGTGATTTTCGTAATGGCCGTCTGTCTGGCGCAGATATGTGCCGCTTTCGCCAATTGAGCCGTGCAACAAATAAGGGATCGCCATGCGGCTATACGGCGGTTCTGGTTCACCACTTACCAATGTGATGTCAGCTTGCCGGTCTACCGAGCGAAGTGTTTCAGCGGCGGTAACGCCTGCAGGGCCAGCGCCCAATACGACATATTTCATGACGGTTTACTTCCTTTGCGCCGAGTGTGGCGACAGTCTGCAACAATGCGGGCGCGGCGTCAGTAGGGAAACGGCGTTGCCGCCCGTGAAACTGCGGGGGTTGAGACTTTTTGATAAAGAAAAGTCCACGCACCAAGATAGCTGGTGCGT
>JAJFHI010000218.1 GCA_021775715.1 Hyphomicrobiaceae bacterium
CTGTCGTTGATGAAACCGTATTACGAACGCCGAGGCCTTGAGCTGACAACGTCGCGGTTGCGCATGGCGCGTATTCCCTTTGGCGCGCGGTTAATTGAAAACAAAGTTTCGATTGCGCCAGGCTTCATGCTCGAGAACGTAATTGTTATGGCAGGTGTGCCGAGCGTTATGCAGGTCATGTTGGATGATGCCGCGAAATATTTAAAAACGGGTCGCAAAATGTTGTCGCAAACCATTCCTGTTGAAAGGCCGGAAGGGGATATTGCCGATATGCTCAGCGAACATCAAAGCGCGTATGCAGACATTTCTATTGGCAGTTATCCGTCATTTATTGATGGAAGAATGAGATGCGAAATCGTTCTGCGCTCCGTTGACGCAGATTATCTGAATGAGGCCGCAGATTCATTGGTGCAGAAACTCGCGGCGCTTTGAAAACGTACACACAAAGACATTTTTGCCGTTTTCCGCTGCATTTCCTGAAAGTGCGGCACGGCGTCTTACCGGCTTTCGCATCATGGTAAATAATTAGTATTTACGCCGTTGCTTATGAAACTCGGATTGTTTGTGGCCGTTGGGGCAGCAAGCAGATGCGGGGAGGTGAGTGCGCGATCTTTATATCGTCGCGTTCGCTGGTTTGGGAGTGGCGTTTTGATTTTGTTGTCTGGTGTACGGGCGAACAATTCCGCCTGCTATTTGCGCGCGCTGAGTGCGGGGTTGAGCATTTTCATAATCTCAGTTTCGTTTCAGGTTTTGCGGGCGGACGGCGCTTTGGCTAAAGGGCCGGGCGTCCGCTATTGTTTTCATACAACCTGCCACCGCGTTTTGACATTGCAACAGACACGCGCGCGGGTCGGCAAGTCAGAATTTCTAATGTCGTCTTATTATGATGACTGCCGAAAAGACGCTTATAACCCGTGCGGTTTGACGTCATCAGGGGAACGATTTTCCCCCGGCCGCCACGACAATGTGGCAAGCCCGATCTATCCGGATGGAACAGTTTTATTGTTATGGAACCCGGTAACAAAAAAATCAGCCGTTGTGCGCGTCAACAATGCGGGGCCTTATTGGGGAAATCGCAAACTGGATGTGTCGCGCGCGGTTGCTGAAAAGCTCGGCTTTGCCGGACGCGGTGTTGCAAAACTAAAGGTCGAAGTTATTCGTGCGCCAAATCGTGCGGAAGCGACTTATGTCAAGAACCGGCGGTATGCACCTGTCGCAGGCTACATCGGAAAATTCGGTACATTTGACCAAGCGCGCATGGCGACCGCCGCCGTTGTGGCCGTCGAAGCGCTGGCGGCAAGCACTTTGGCTTTGCCGGTCGGCGCGGCTGTTTCCGTTGCGCGGACAGACAAAGTTCAAGACCGATGGAAAGCGCTTGCGAAGCTACCAGAGAAAATCAAGGTAGCACGGCGCAACCGCCTTATTGCGGCTGCTGAGCGTGGGCGTGCGACCCGTATCGCGCGCGTCAGTGAAAGTCCTGTCCGCGTGGCCAACACGACATCGCCGACTGGCGGGTCGGCTGTCACAACTGCTG
Organism: Hyphomicrobiaceae bacterium; assembly: GCA_021775715.1. Taxonomy (GTDB): domain Bacteria; phylum Pseudomonadota; class Alphaproteobacteria; order Rhizobiales; family Hyphomicrobiaceae; genus JAJFHI01. The sequence goes on from JAJFHI010000218.1 coordinate 1,535, forward strand.
TTGCGTTTGTACCGTCGTTGAGCAAGGCCTTGCCAAAGTCGTCCGATGCAGTCGCCGAGACGGCACTGCCGGTTAACCGCCATCAGTTCGTCGTAGCAATTCCCGCCGCCAAGGCCACGACAGCCAGAAACGCAATTACGCTGGCTGTCGTTGGACGGCGCGGCACGATTTCGCGAACGGAGACGACAGACAATCGATTTGCTGTAGGGGCGATTTCAGCTGGCATTGACCGCAGGACCGTCTTGGCCGCACGCTCGCGTGCATTTGTTGCAATCAAGACCAACATCAGAAGGCTGGAAACGTCAGATTTGTTCCAGCTTGCAACCGGAGACGCCGCGCGTCGCGTGTTGGCGAGCCGGGATCTATTTTCGCTGCAAACACATGCCGCTCTTGAAGTGCTGGCGCGGAAACGCGAATGGGATGCCGAACATCAAAGCCCGGGCCCTCAACGTGATCTACCAGAGCTGCCGAAGAAAATCGCCCGTGCAGATGCTAGAGGCGAATTCCATACGGGCTAAGCAGTCCATTGATGTCTTAAATGGAATCCCGACGGTTTAAGTTTCTTTGGTTTAGCTGCCTTGGGGCAGACGCGCCAAACGCTCTGCCAAAGTTTCCTTAGGGGCTGTTTTGGCCAATGCTTCCACAGTGTTGCTGAGTGCTGCATCTCTTGCAGCCTCTTGACTGGCCGACACGGCGTCGTCGTAGGCCGAGTCATCAAACGTGTCGGCGACGACTACGTCGGCTTTATCTTCGTGATCGTCGTCGAGTTCGTAGAGATCGAAGCTTGTATCAAGTGCATCGAGGAACGTGGCAACGTTGTCGAGAAGGACGTTTAAAGGCAGGCGTGCGGCCAATAGGTAGTTGGATTCAAAGACAGCGGCGTTTCGACCAGCTGACCTGTCATCTTCGATGCAAGCCGCATCGGGTTGCATCAGGCCACGGCTGCGTAGATAGCTGGTAACACCATCGCCTGTGTCGAAGTCGACAATGGAGCTGTCCGCGCAGGTCTCTAGAATGTCGCGAACATTTGTTGTTCCGGAAACAAACAGCTTTGCCATCGCACGAAACATGGTTGAGAGTTCGGCGACTTCGTTGGCCCGATCACGTGCCTGAAGAACGCGCGCGATAATGAGAAGCTCATAGGTGCGGATGTCTTCAAGTGCTTTGCGCTGGCGTTGCAGGTCGATAGGTGCGCCAACCTGGTCGGTGTCCTGGCACGCGTGCCATTCCAGACCAGCGTTGATCAGGTCCTCGCCAGCCGCAAGGGCTGCATCAAGGTGATCTGCCAGCAAGTAAACACACGCCGGTGTTGTGGGCGCTTCCGTCATCGTC
>JAJFHI010000219.1 GCA_021775715.1 Hyphomicrobiaceae bacterium
GGCCGTTCTTTGCCTCGTGCTCGCAAATGCTGCCGTCGCACAGAAAAATTTAAGTCGATCCATTGACGATCTGGCTTGGGTAAACGGAGGCCCGGGATTAGATTTTTCTTTAGTATGGGGAGACTGGACGAAGGACGACTACGGGATGATTGTGAAGATCAAGGCTGGACATGCCGCCCCGGACCACAGCCATACATCGGACTATCACGGTGTGACAATTCAAGGAAATTGGGTTCACACGTACGGCAAAGACGACCACAGGACACTCTCACCGGGTTCTTATGCTTTTCAATCTGGAAAAGGGGACCACGGCGATCGCTGTGAAGGACCGCAAGACTGTCTCATCCTTATCCACCAACACGGCCCCCGCGATTTCATATTGCCAGGTATGTAACCGCGATCCAACGACTAAGCAAAGCGAATTTCGATTTTGGAGTTACCGACTTTGGCGCGAAGAACCGGTTTACTGACACCGGCCGCTTCGCGCTTGAGATGAACCACGCGCTCCGTTGAAAAAGTTCGTTGTGAGACACTGGTCATCCGGGAGCACCGTGCCGCTTGACTATCAATGATCGGATGGGATGGAACATGGATTCAGGCTTTCGCAGTTTTGCCGACAGACATTTGGAATCTGCTCCATCTCTTTACCGAGGACAAAAATTAACCGGAGACTTGGTCGAGGGTGTTAAGGACCGTGCATCCCGTCAAAGCCTATGAGACAGACTGAGGTGCTTTACTAAAGGAGGTTTTCTAGCTCATCGTGATCCAATGAGGGATGACGAATGACAAAGAGATCTGCGCCGCGTGAGCGAAGTAACTAAGTGCGCCACAAAACTCAGCGCTTACCCTTTGCTGTCCGCGTCACGTTTCGGCAGCAGGTTTACGAAGATGCGGACGAGTAGTGTTGCACCGAGGCCTGCGATGATGGCGGCGGCGAGGCTGAGCCACAGGAGCGCGTAGTATTTCACGGTCCAGGTGAACGCGACGAGTGCGCGGTTGACGAAGGAAATTGAGCGGATGGCGGCGGCCTTGGCTTCGGCCAGCAGCATCTTGACCGTGACGAACTCGTTTTCAGCATCGAAGTCACCGAGGCTAACACCGAGGTTCTGGATTTGCTGCTCGAGGCTCAGGATCTGCTTTTCCAACTCGATCATCGCGCGGATTTCGCCTTCGCGCTGTTTCAGCTGCGTCAGTGCCTCGCGGGTTTTCTCCAGCGAGACGCGTTTGGCCTGCAGCTCTCGGTATTCGTTGGTCTTGTCTGACTTGTTTATAGTCAGCTCAGTCAGCTTGCCGAAGGTCTGCGCCTCTTCAACAAAGGTGTCGAACCGATTTGGGTTCACCCCCACGGCCAATTGCAGCACCCGATGACCTTTGAGGCCACGTCGTTGCTCGAATTGAATGAGTGACGAGGATGTTTTGATCAGATTTCTGATGACGGCTTCATGATCGTCGAATTTGCTTGAGCGCAGGCCGACGTTGGCAATTTTTTCGTATTTCTGATCCGCTCCGCCGCCAGCGGTGGTGCTTGCAAGACCCGATGCTGCCCGCTTGATCTTGGAGGACGCGTAGTTCTTCAGGCCGGATGCAAAGTTCCATCCACTCGAAATAGATTGGCCGAAGTTGTCTTGGCGGATCACTTCGCCGTTGGGGCTTTGCCAGTAGCCGTAGCCCAAGCGGAGCACGAATAGCGCCAGGAAGCCTACGAGGAAGACGAGGATCGAGCAGCGGACGGTTTGTTGCATGGAAAGCCTTTGCGTTGGTTCTGCTCAGGTTCTCTCTTCCAATTTCGCCGGTTTTAAGGGGTAATTATGATCGTTAGCGTGAGGGAATACCAATTCTGATAAACTTCGCAGGCTGTAGTGTTACAAGTCAGGACTCCTTCTTTGTATAAGCAGCCAATTGACCATCAAAGTTCGCATTGAGTTAGTTTTAGTTGACACCGAACAAAAATAAAAAGTTTTGAAATCGGCATGATAGCGGACATTCAGTGCAGCAGTTTTCTGAACAGACAGAAGGTCCGCAACGGGTCAATAGTGTGCGTCGCCGTGTGCAATGGCACGTCCGCTACTGGTTTAAGCAGACATTGTCTCTGTCTAACGAGCCTGCCCACCAAAGTCCGCTTTCTCTGCGAAGCTGACATGGATGGCGTCGTGTCGCGAGAAAGACGTTTCGTCTGGTTGTGGCCCATCGCTGTATCCCGTCTCCCTCATTGGATCACGATGAGCCAGAAAACCTCCCTAAGTAAAGAACCTCAGTCTGTCTCATAGGCCATGACGGGGAATAGGGATATTACGGGTGATATGGTGCGCCTTGCTGGTGAACAACTCGTGCACGTTGTGCAGGCTTTGACCGGATTGCTCGGAACAATCATGACGATTTACGGCCGCACCCGCGCAGCGAAGCCTTTGGTGAAAAAGCCATTCACTTTCCAGTTTGATTGGGCGTTAGCTAAAGAACGGCGCAGGCGTTGTGTTCATGCTGGGTTCAGGAGCAGGCGCCTATTACATGCCTCATGATGAATATTTGTCGAACAAATTTATTGAGAAATCTTCGTGTCGGTTTTGCTTCCATACTGATTGTGGCAGGTGCACTGTTTCTGTTTGTCATCGAGGCCCAGGCAAAGTCACATTGCTATGACAACTGGTCTGAGGCGGCTGTAATTGTTGAGCAGAACAAGCTTATGAAGGTGGCCGCTCTGGATGAGATGGTGCGCCAAAAGCTTGACGGGCGGATTGTGAAAACAACCCTGTGTGCGAAGGACAAAGGGTACGTTTACAAAATCGTCGTGCGTAAAGCCGGCGGTCAGCTGACGGGCGTGTCGGTAGACGCCAAGACGCCATTCTCGCAGTAGTTGCTCGTCGGCCAGGCGGTCTCATGTGCGGGGCTTGCGTGCCGCGTTGTCCGTGATCTGTAGCGCATAAAATCTCGTGGCAACAACGGAGCGCTGTGAGGCTTCTTCAAGGTATTTCCTGGGAGAAAACCGGTTTCCAATGTTCCTGAAACGCTCTGGTCAAATGCCGCGAACTAGCTATACTTTACGGCAAATTGAAAAGCCTCTGTAGCGAAACGGGGAAAAATTCGTGCGAGTTCTCGTAGTTGAAGATGATAATGATCTAAACCGGCAGCTCGTTGGTGCGCTGTCGGACGCTGGTTATGCGGTTGATTCAGCCACCGACGGCGAGGAAGGTCACTTCCTTGGCGACACAGAACCTTATGATCTTGTCGTTCTTGATATCGGCCTGCCGAAGATGGATGGCATATCTGTTCTTGAAGAATGGCGCCGTGCAGATCGGAAAATGCCGGTTATCATTTTGACAGCGCGTGATCGCTGGAGTGATAAAGTTGCGGGGATGGATGCTGGTGCCGACGACTATCTCGCCAAGCCATTTCACATGGAAGAATTGTTGGCGCGCATTCGTGCACAAGTGCGGCGCGCGTCAGGACATGCATCTGCTGAGCTGACCTGTGGGTCCGTACAACTCGATACAAAAACATCACGTGTGACGTGTGATGGCCAGCAGATCAAACTGACGTCGCATGAGTACCGGCTGCTGTCGTATCTGATGCACCACAATGAACGGGTGGTGTCGCGGACCGAACTCGTCGAGCATCTCTACGATCAGGACTTTGACCGGGATTCGAACACGATTGAGGTCTTTATCGGACGACTGCGAAAAAAGATCCCTGCCGACATTATCGAAACGGTGCGTGGACTGGGATACAGGATGAGTTCTTCGCCTGATGAAGCTTAACTCTCTTGCGTTTCGACTTTTTGTGACTTCGGCCGCTTGGACGTTGTTTGTCCTGCCTTTGGCTGGATTCCTGATCTATTCGCTTTATCGCGACGACGTACAGGCGAGCTTTGATGGCCAGCTTCGTAAGCTCGTGACGGCGATCAACATCGACAGCATGGAATCTGGATCAGATAAGCCGGTGGCGCCAACCAACCGCTATGAGCCCCTGTTTGAAGTGACGAACTCAGGTTGGTATTGGCAAATCAAGCCGCTTGATACCGCCAAGGAGCGGAAATTGATCTCGGCCTCACTGGCGACAGCGTCATTGCCATCTCCAGTGGAAGAAAAATTAAAACCCGATGAGGGCGGTGCTCGATGGATGAACATCGCCGGACCAAAAGGAGAGCCCCTGCGAATTGTCGAAGTCGTCGACACGCTTGGTCACGAGCCTGATAAGCCGCGGTATTCGATTATCGTGGCGGGCCCCCTTGATTGGCTTGATGCAACTGTTGCCAATTTTCGCAACCGTCTTTCAGTTGCATTGACGTTGGCTGGGTTGGCGTTGGTTGGACTGACGCTCATACAGGTTCGGTTTGGCCTGTTGCCGTTACGTCGTGTTGAGCGGGGGCTTGCTGCGATCAGGTCTGGCGATGCTGCGCAACTGAAGGGTGAACTGCCGCTTGAAATTGAGCCATTGAAGCAGGAGATCAATGCGTTAATCCAATCCAACCAAGATATTGTTGATCGCGCGCGAACGCAGGTTGGCAATCTCGCGCACGCGCTCAAAACTCCACTTGCAGTGATCACCAACGAAGCGCGTGACGACGACACGAGATTTTCCAAAAAAGTTGCCGAGCAGGCGACAGTTATGCGAGATCAGGTCAGTCACTATCTTGATCGCGCACGGATGGCAGCACGTGTCAACGTTATTGGCCGGGTTACTCCGATCCGTCCAGTCGTAGAGCCATTGGTTCGTGCTTTAGAGCGAATTCACCGTGACCGTGGGATCAATATCCATGTGAGCTGTCCTGAAGCCCTAAAGTTTCAAGGTGAGAAACACGACCTTGAAGAGATGCTAGGCAACTTGATGGACAACGCCTGCAAGTGGGCACACACAAAGGTGTGGCTGACTGTTACGCCGGAGACTAGCGCCAACAAGAAGGGCAACTTATCGTCGGACACCGGTCGAAATTTCGTCCGGCTGACGGTCGAGGATGATGGCAACGGGCTGACGCCGGAACAGCGCCAGAAAATTGGCAAGCGCGGTCTTAGGCTTGATGAAACCAAGCCAGGGTCTGGATTGGGAATGTCGATCGTTGTGGATCTTGCGCATTCCTATCAGGGGGGACTGGAGCTGGACGCCTCACGCCACGGTGGCCTTTCGGCGCAACTGCGATTGCCAACAGTCTAAAATGCCGCGAGCCGACTTCGAAGAATTGGCGTTTTCATTTCATAAGTAATTGATCACGCCCTATTTCAGAGCTTCACAAATTAAGTGATTTCCTCCGAAACGCCAGAATTCCGTGGTCTGATGTCGAAATTCTGCCCGAATCCAGAGTGTTTTGGGGGAAACAAGGAAAACGGGTGCTATTCGTTTTGCCAAACGAAGCTTTTGAGACTAATGAGCGTGACGAATAATCGTCACCGATGTCTAGTCGTGACGAAGGTTTTTGGCGCCCATTTAACCGCGAGGTTCGCGATGCATTTCTTGCGTGGCATGACGACTGGAATTTTAGTTTTGGCTCTGGCGGGGTCTTTGGCGGGTTGTGGTCCGAATGGGCCGAACAAAGCTGATACCGGGACCGTTGTTGGTGCAGTTGCGGGTGGCTTGCTCGGTAACACTGTGGGCAAAGGCAAGGGAAAAATCCTTGCGACAGTCGCGGGTGCTTTCGTTGGTGGCGTCGTTGGCAACTCGATTGGCAGGTCGCTGGATGAGCAGGATCGCGCTCTGGCGCAGAAGGCGGAGTATACCGCACTTGAGCGAGGGCAATCCGGGGTCGCCCAGACGTGGCGAAATCCTGACAATGGTCGCTATGGTGAGGTTGTCCCAAGCAAGCCTTATCGCCGTGGTTCAAACGATTGCCGCGACTTCACGCACACGGTCTATATCGATGGCCAGCCTCAGGCGATGCGTGGGACAGCTTGCCGCAATCCTGACGGGACGTGGCGTAACGTTGGTTAACGATTGAGTTAGGTCCTTCGTCGGTCGTCTCGCTCGGTTTTTTGTTTCCTGAAACCGAGACATAAGGAAACGGTTGGTGTCACGAACCTTGCAAGCACTACCCGCCATGCTTATGCCTGATAAAGGACAATAGTGGATGTGCGATGCTGATTTGGATTGGATGTGCGTTACTGACGGCGATTGCGGTCGCGGTGTTGGTCCGACCGCTAATGCGGGACGCAGAGGATTACGGCCCGATCGACGCGACTGATGCCGATCTTGCCGTTTATCGCGATCAGCTTGCAGAAATCGAAAGCGATCAGGCGCGTGGCCTGATCGGCCTCGAAGAGGCGCAGGCGGCGACAACTGAAACGGCCCGCCGGATTTTGCGCCGTTCCGCCGATGGTGCGCTGGCGGCTCCCAAAATTTCTTCCGACAAAACGCCTCAAAGCGGCTTGACAGAACCGGTTTCGGCGCGGTTTGCGCCGTCGACGCTGATCTACATCGTTGCAGCATTCCTGCCGATCGCAAGTATAGCTGGCTACGTCTCTCTTGGTGCCCCGCAACTTCCCGCAGTCCCTTATGCAGAACGATTGAAAAAGCCATCTGGCAACGCGACAGTTGCCGAGTTAGTTGGCAAGGTTGAAGAGCGACTGCGCACAAATCCGAACGATGGCAATGGGTGGGACTTGATTGCGCCGATCTATTTCAAGCTGCGCCGTTTTGATGAGGCTGCCATGGCTTTTTCCAATGCCATACGGCTGCAAGGCGACTCGATTAAGCGCCTACAGGGGTTGGCCGAAGCGCGTGTGATGGCAGACAACGGAATGGTTGGCGCTGATGCGCGCCAAGCTTTCATGAAAATTCTGGCCAAGCAACCAAATCAGGTCGAAGCTCGATTTTGGCTGGCAACGGCAAAAGAACAGGACGGTGATCTTAAGAGCGCCATTGCTGCGTATGAAAGCTTATTGCAGTTAGGTGATGATAAGGCCCCTTGGCGTCAGGTTGTTAAGCAGAGACTTGCCGCCGCACAGTCGAAGGCCGGGATAACGCCAAAGCAATCTGGGCCGCCTGCATCGGGGTCTGGAACGCAGTCAGCGGCCGCACCGATATCAGCCGAAAAAAAAACGTCGACGACTTCGGACGCTTTTCCCGATGGTGTGCCGCCGCAGATCATGGCGATGGTTGAGGGCCTAGCGGCAAAGCTGAAAGCTGACGGTAACAATATTGAGGGTTGGCTGCGGCTCATTAAATCTTATCGTGTTTTGGGACGTGATGCGGATGCAAAAGCGGCAAGCGTTGAAGCAAAGAAGTACTTTGCGGACGGAAGCGTTGACGCGAACAAGATTGATGATCTCGTGGCGGAACTTAAACTGAAGGATTGAGGGCTGGCCCGAGGGTAGTCCGTACGATTGATGACACGAAAACAAAAAAGAGCGGTCTTGATTGGTGGTGGTGTGGGTGTGCTGTGTGTCGCGGCAATCCTGGTATTGTTCGCGCTTAAAGATTCCATCGTCTTCTTCCACACACCAAGCGATATTGTAGCCAACAAAGTATCGGGTAAACAGCGTTTTAGGTTGGGCGGGCTTGTGGCCGAGGGTACGGTCGAACGAGGCGTTGGAACTAAGGTCAAGTTTTCGGTCACTGATACTATTGAAACCGTGCCGGTGACCTTTGATGGCATTCTGCCTGATTTATTTCGCGAGGGCCAAGGCGTGATTGCCGAAGGACGTCTGGGCCCCAATGGTCGATTTCTGGCTGACAGTGTTCTGGCCAAGCATGACGAAAATTATATGCCGCCCGAGGTGGCCGCTGCTTTGAAAGAAAAGGGCGTTGAACTTGGCAAAGGGGCAGAGCATCCAGGTGAGGCAACAGGTGGTGGTGCCAAGCCCTAGGCTCAGATGAAATTGTAAAACGATGGGGCGTTTGTCAGCGATGGCAAAATGTGGTGCCCGCCAAATAAATGAGCAGAACGCTCGATTGAGGAGTGCGCGCACGTGATCGTTGAAATTGGCCACTTTGCTTTGATCTTGGCCTTAAGTGTTGCCGTCGTGCAGGTCGTCGTGCCGGCATGGGGCGCGCAACGCCTTGACACACGCATGATGCGCGTCGCCGATCACGCAGCTCTCGCGCAATTCGGTTTGCTGATCATATCGTTTCTTGCATTGACGTATGCCTACGTCACATCCGACTTCAGCGTTACCAATGTCGCCCAAAACTCACACTCCACCAAACCGCTGATCTATCGCATTGCCGGTGTGTGGGGGAACCACGAAGGCTCGATGGTGCTGTGGGTGTTGATTCTCGCATTGTTTGGCGCCGCAGTCGCAGCATTCGGACAAAACCTACCGCAGACATTGAAGGCGAATGTTCTGGCAGTGCAGGCGTCGATCGCCGTAGCATTCCTGCTGTTCATCGTGCTGACGTCCAATCCATTCCTTCGCCTTGATCCGGCGCCGATTGATGGGCGTGGCTTGAACCCGATTTTGCAGGACCCGGCGTTG
>JAJFHI010000220.1 GCA_021775715.1 Hyphomicrobiaceae bacterium
GGCGACGGACTTGTGTCAGCGCTACAACTATTAGCGGTCGTCGTGTCGATGGATCGTCCTGTAAGCGAAGTTTGCAAACGGTTTGAGCGCGTTCCGCAAATCCTGCGCAATGTCCGCTATTCCGGCGGGACACCGCTGCAAGACAAGCGGGTTCTTAAAGTAATTTCGGGCGTGGAGCAGCGTCTTGGAGAAGGCGGGCGCCTTGTCATTCGTGCGTCCGGCACAGAGCCTGTGATCCGCGTCATGGCGGAAGGTGACGACGAGAGTGTCATCTCGAATGCGGTCGGCGAGATCGTTGAAGCCGTGAAAACGGCTGCAGCACAGGCGGCCTAACTAACGTTGTAACGGCCGCAGCGTCTTAACAAGCGTTAACACAATTCAAAGTGGTGCTCAGCCTTCATGGCTGCGGCGCCATTTTGTTTGCCAGCTCTACGCTTGTGTTTCGAAATCTTACAACGATTAAGCGTCTCTTAAATCTTCTCGCTCAGTATGGCCCTTGAGCAAGTATCGCGTGCACGACTGGCAACGGGCGAAGGCCGTCTGTTGTCTTGAGAGGGATACTCATGAACCGCACGCGACACGACAATCGACACAGCGCTGCAAATTCTTTTTCTCGGTCGGCACATTCACATGCTGTCGGCAGAAGCGTCCCGCATTTGCTGATATTTACGAAAGTCTACACGGATCTGATCCCAGTTGGGGGAGCCGCTGAGACCAAATGGCGATTTGAAAAAGGGATCGAATCCATGAAATGCAAAATGGCAAGCTTATCGCTTGGTGTGGCATTAATTTTTGCAGCAAGCATGCCAGCTGTTGCAGGTGATTGGAACAATGGCGCGGGCGGTCTGAAAGACTACGGCCGCGGTGCCGTTGCTGTGCCAGCTCCAATGCCCGTGCCAATTTTTGAAGCCAACTACTACTTCCGTGCCGACTTCGGCATCGGTACGAGTGATGATCCGGAAACGCGGTACATCGGCGAGCCGTACGGCCAGACCAGCACAACTGGAACGTTCGGATTTTTACCTGGTTTTGAAAACGATGCCTTTGACAACTACGCCTCCTACGGGGTCGGCGTGGGTTATAAGTGGGGCAACGGAATTCGGACAGACCTGACCGCTGAATCCCGTGCGCGTGCTGAAGTGCGCCGCGAGGGTCGCTACGAATTCACCGATACTGGCGGCAACTACGTCCATGGTGATGTGAACGATGAGACAACCATTCGTGGTGCCGTCGTCCTGATCAACGCCTACTATGATTTTGAGCGTTTGCTGTCGGATAGCATCACGCCTTACGTCGGGGCTGGTCTTGGCTTTGCCTGGAACGACTTTAGCCGTGGGCACGACACCGTACAGACGGTATGTAACGGTGTAGGCACCAGTTTCGCGTGTGGCGGCGGCGGCGGCGCGACGACAACCGAAACGGTTGAGGACAAAGTTCAGCATCTGTCACTGGCAGCCAGTGCGACGGTCGGCGCAGCTTTCCGGATCTATGATAACGTGTCGCTCGATATGAACTATCGCTTCCTTTACATTGATGGTTCGGAATCCGCCGGTATCGACATCTTCGGTACAAGCTCCTTGCTTTCAATTGACGCGACCTACGTGCATCAGGTTCGTGCGGGCGTGCGCTACGATTTGTACTAATCGAGATAATTGAGATAATCGAGACTCAAGAAACATAAAAAAGGTGCTCCGAAATGGGGCACCTTTTTTACGATCTGCGACGTTCGTCTTGTCTTCTGACAGTCCCTCACACATGAGCTGCGGCGATTAAACCTTTGGTCGTGATTGACAGAGTTGGGTGCGATCAATAGACCGGCCAGTGGGTTACCTCTCCCCACCGAGAGGCTACTATCTGGAAGGATAGAAGACATGACAAACACGACAAAACCGGCCACCCGGCCCGGTAACTCACACTTTTCCTCAGGTCCCTGTACAAAGCGCCCCGGTTGGTCTCTCGAAGGCTTGGCGGATGCCGCTCTTGGCCGTTCGCATCGTGCCAAAGTCGGCAAAACGAAGCTTGCCAAGGCCATCGAAGATACCAAAAAAATTCTCGGCGTTCCGGACGATTTCGTATGCGGGATCATGCCGGCTTCTGACACAGGCGCGTTTGAAGCTGCCATGTGGTCGATGCTCGGCGCACGCGGCGTTGACCTGTTGGCCTGGGAGAGTTTCGGCTCCGGCTGGGTGACGGATGCTGTTAAGCAACTCAAGCTGGAAGACACCCGGATTTTGAAAGCGGACTACGGCAAGCTGCCCGATCTGGCCTCTGTCGATTTCGACCGCGATGTCGTTTTCACGGCCAACGGTACGACGTCCGGTGTCAAAATAGTCAACTACGACTGGATCCCCGCGGATCGCGCCGGTCTGACATTGGTCGATGCAACTTCAGCGGCATTTGCTCAAGACATCGATTGGGCGAAGGTCGATGTGCTGACGTTCTCCTGGCAGAAAGTGCTGGGCGGTGAAGCAGCCCACGGTGTTTTGATTTTGTCGCCGCGCGCGATTGAACGCCTTGAGACCTACACGCCAGCTTGGCCGTTGCCGAAAATCTTCCGCCTGACCAAGGGTGGCAAATTAAACGACGGCATCTTCCGCGGCGAGACAATCAACACGCCGTCTATGCTGGCTGTTGAGGATTACCTCGACGCTTTGGCGTGGTGTGAGAGCGTTGGCGGGAAAGCGGGCCTTAAGGCGCGCGCGGATGCCAACGCGCAGGTGCTTTTCGAATGGATCGAAAACACTCCATGGGTTGCAAACCTCGCTGAGGTTGATGAAACGCGGTCGAACACATCGGTGTGCCTGAAGATTGTTGACCCGGACGTTCTGGCGCAGCCCGAAGACACGCAGGCGGCGATTGCAAAATCGATCGTAGCGGTTCTTGGAAAAGAAGGTGTTGCTTACGACATCGGTTCTTACCGTGATGCACCTCCGGGTCTCCGAATTTGGTGCGGATCGACCATTGAGGCGGCTGATGTTGCAGCTCTGGTGCCGTGGCTGGACTGGGCCTTTGCCCAGGTCAAAGCGAATCTGGCCAAAGCGGCCTGAAGATAACGCGCGGCACACGTCTCCTTGTGCCGCGTGTTCTTTCGCCTGAACCGCTCCATCTTTTTAGATTCACCAATTCGCATTCCACTTTTTCATCACGCAAACGCTGTGCCCCCGCGCGACGTGTGTGTGCCAGAACATCCCCCTAAAGGAGGCCGATCATGGCGCCAAAAGTTCTTATCTCCGACGCACTTTCTGAAACAGCCGTACAAATTTTCCGCGACAATGGCATAGACGTCACTTTCGAGCCAGCGCTTGGTAAAGATAAAGACAAGCTGTTGGCAATGATCCCAGAGTTTGACGGTCTCGCCATTCGTTCAGCGACCAAGGCCACGGATAAGCTGTTGGCCGCTGCAAAGAACCTGAAAGTCATCGGCCGCGCTGGGATCGGTGTCGACAATGTTGATTTGAAGGCTGCAACAGCCAACGGTGTCATCGTTATGAATACGCCGTTTGGCAACTCCATCACGACGGCAGAACATGCGATCGCGATGATGATGTCGGTTGCACGGCGCATTCCAGAAGCCAACGAATCAACCCATGCCGGAAAGTGGGAGAAGTCACGGTTTCTGGGTGCTGAGATTTTTGGTAAAACGCTTGGAGTTATTGGTTGCGGTAACATCGGCTCGGTCGTCGCTGATCGCGCTCAGGGTCTAAAGATGAAAGTCATCGCGTTCGATCCGTTCTTGTCGCCAGACCGTGCCGTGGAAATTGGCGTTGAAAAAGTCGAGCTTGACGAACTTTTGGCGCGCGCGGACTTCATCACGCTGCACACACCGCTGACCGATAAGACACGCAACATCCTGTCAGCCGATGCTTTGGCGAAGTGCAAAAAGAGCGTGCGGATCGTCAACTGCGCGCGCGGTGGTCTAATCGATGAAGCGGCATTGGCAGAGGCCATTAAATCGGGTCATGTCGCTGGTGCCGCTCTTGATGTATTTGCCGAAGAGCCAGCAAAAGAAAACGTGCTGTTTGGCATGGAAAACGTTGTTGTAACGCCGCACCTTGGTGCTTCGACCAACGAGGCGCAGGAGAACGTGGCGCTTCAGGTGGCCGAGCAGATGTCCGATTACCTGATGAATGGTGCGATTTCCAACGCGATCAACTTCCCATCAATCTCCGCAGAAGATGCCCCGCGCCTGACGCCTTGGGTGACTTTGGCTGAGCAGCTTGGTTCGTTTGCCGGTCAATTGACGGATGTGACCATCAAACAAGTGACGATTGAATACTGCGGTGATGTTGCCAAGCTCAACATCAAGCCGATGACGGCAGCTGCAATTGCTGGCGTGATGCGGCCATCATCGCCGGACGTCAACATGGTCTCGGCTCCAGCGGTCGCTCAATCGCGTGGTATCGTATTGGAGGAGACCACAAAGAATGCGGGTGGTGCTTATGAAAGTTATATTCGCCTGACCATTAAAACGGACGAGTATGACCGCTCGATTGCAGGGACCGTGTTTTCGGATGGCCGCGGACGCATTATTCAGGTGCGCGACATCGACATGGAATTTGAATTGGCACCGCACATGATGTTCGTGCGCAATTTCGACAAGCCAGGATTTATCGGTGACTTCGGTACGGTGCTTGGTAGTAACAATGTCAATGTCGCCACATTTAACTTGGGCCGGACCGAACCCGGTGGGGATGCGATCTGCGTTGTTGCACTTGACGCGCCCGTCGGTGACACGGTGCTGGACGCCCTGGTAAAACTCGATCAGGTAAAGCGCGCCAGACGGCTGGAATTCTAAACGGGTTTTGCTGGACTTAGGTCCGAGCCGTGACGATCAATCAGGCTATGGCGAGGGGCTTTTATTGCTGTCTCCGCTGTGGCCTGATTTTGTGTGTACCGGGTATTAGCTAGACCCAAAATGGTATTAGCCCAAAGGAACGAACCTGCTGAGCCGTCATATATGTTGTGATCCGGGCTAAGACACGATAGGACCGCAAAGGCGGCTGTGACTGCGCCGAGGGGATGGCGCAATCGGTCAGTATCCGGATGTGCAATGTCTGACCGGGTGCACTTGTTTTGGCTGAATTCTGTCGCGCAGACGCGGCATATGAGGTGTTCCAAATGCGATTTTTTGTGGCTTTTCTTGCTCTTGTCTTTTTCTTGCCTGCGACATCGGTTTTTGCCGATACCATCAAAGTGGCCTCGCAAATAGATAAGGTAACGGTGTTCCCGTCAGGGGCGGCCGTTGTGCGCGCTGCGAAAGTAAAGCTTGGCAAGGGGGAGCATGTGATCGTGATCGGCGATCTGCCCGGTCAGGCCGTCGCAAGCTCGATCCGTGTTGAAGGCCGGCAGGTGACGGGCAATCTCTCAATCGGGTCCGTCGACTCGCGTCGTCTTATGGTGACAAAGGCCGAGGCTGGCGGCGACGTAGAACGTAAGCGTCTCGAAGATGCAATCGAAGCAGCCAAAGATAACCGCGCCGCGATCGTCGCAGAAATCGAAACCGCTCAGACCAAGAAACAACTAATTTCCAATCTGGCGAATCTGCCAAATCATCCGGCACCATCGCAAGGTAGTGTTGGTGTTGCGCCTGATTGGTCTGGGCTGTTGTCGCTTATCTCCAGCGAG
>JAJFHI010000023.1 GCA_021775715.1 Hyphomicrobiaceae bacterium
CTCACCCAACTGCTTCGGTGAACCGAGATTGAACTTTTCACCCGACAGCTCGTGGACGCTGTCTTCGAGTTCGGAAATCTTCTGCGCGAACGATGTTGAAAGCCGCGACAAGATCGTCCGGTCAACGGAAATGCCGGCGTGCTCCATGTCAACGATGACCGGCATCAATGGACGCTCAAGTGTTTCGTAAACTGTCGTCATGCGCTCAGCGACAAGGCGCGGCTTCAGCATCAACCACAACCGAAATGTTACATCTGCGTCTTCGGCTGCGTATTCCGTCGCCTTGCCGAGGACGACATCAGAAAATCTTTTGTCCGCCAACTTTTTGCCCGGCACATCTTCCATGACCTGCTTGTAGGAAATGCACGTGTGACCAAGATGGCGCTGTGCAAGGTCGTCCATTCCGTGACCACCACGCCCACCGTCAAGCACATACGATAGCAACATCGTATCGTCGAACCCCTCAAGGCCAACACCCTGCTGGCGCAACACAAGCGCGTCGTACTTGAGGTTCTGGCCGATCTTCAAAACGGCTGGATTTTCGAGCAGCGGCTTCAACAGAACCAGCGCCTTATCCGTTGCGACTTGATCAATGTCGCCGCCATCACCAAAGTCAAAACCCTCACCACTCGCGCGATGCGCCAACGGGACGTAGCAGGCTTCACCAGGTGCGGTTGCAATGGAAAAGCCAACGAGTTCGGCCTGCATGGCGTCAAGGCTGTTGGTTTCAGTATCGAACGCAAATCGTCCCGCGGTGCGGGCTTTGTCGAGCCATTCAACGAGATCTTTTTCTGTCGTCACACAGGCATATTTACTGCGGTCGAAGTCAGTGCCTGTAGCAAGAGCCGCTCCGGCTGAAGCGCCTGCCTCCGGCGTACCTACACCGCTCGCACCGTCAGACTTAGCGGCACCTGATTTTGCGTTCGCAACCGTACTACCGACAGATTTTTTCGGCGACGGCGGAGCTTCCGCACCGAGCCCCTCGGCAATGCGCCGCGTTAGCGTTGCAAATTCCATCTCCTGCAAGAAGCCAAGCAACGTATTGCTGTCTACATCCTGGACGCCTGCCTCCTCAAGCTGCACTTCAACCGGAACGTTTTGCTCCAGGCGCACGAGATCGCGCGACATGCGCGCCTGGTCGGCAAATTCTATTAAACGTTCGCGACGTTTGGGTTGTTTGACCTCTTCTGCTCGAGCCAACAACTCGTCCAAATCACCGTAGGTGTTGATCAACTCAGCGGCGGTCTTGATGCCAATACCTGGAATGCCCGGAACATTATCCACACTGTCGCCTGCTAGCGCCTGCACATCGACGACCTTGTCGGGTCCAACCCCGAACTTCGCTTCAACCTCTTCCGGGCCAAAGTGCTTGTTCTTCATGCTATCGAACATGGAAATGTTACCGCCGACGAGCTGCATCAGATCCTTATCGGATGAGACGATAGTGACGCGCCCACCCGCTGCATCAACCGCCTTGGCGTACGTTGCGATCAGGTCGTCGGCTTCATATCCTTCCTGCTCGATACACGCGACGTTGAACGCTTTAACCGCGTCGCGAATAAGCGGGAATTGCGGGACGAGCTCTTCAGGTGGCGGTGGCCGGTGCGCCTTATACTCAGGGTAGATGTCATTGCGAAACGTCTTTGAAGACGCATCAAAAATACAGGCAATGTGCGTCGGTGCATCCGACATTTTGCTGTCGCCGAGAAACTTCCAAAGCATCTGACAAAAACCATGCACGGCGCCAATCGGCAGGCCGTCCGAGGGTCGCGTCAAAGGCGGCAGGGCATGGAAGGCGCGGAAGATGTATCCAGAGCCATCGATCAGGTAGGCATTGCTGCCCTTCTCAACCGGCACCGGGTCGCCATCAGGCACCGTGAATTGAGAACCTTTTGGTTTGCCGGCAGCCTTTTTGGTTTCGGGAGCGGGCTCGGAAGATTTGGATGTTTGCTTGGCCATGGGCCGGACTATAAGCAGTTGGCCCTGCATGTCAGCCATCTTTCACACGGCCGAGGATTGCTCCACAACTGTGCGGCCCCAAGCGCACATCAGTGCCCACCAATACCGCTGTTGATCATCAGATCGCGCTTGAATTCGTTACCGCCGCCCGGATTGGTCTCGTCAATAGTGCCGAACGGATCATCATTTTCAGCACATGTTGCTTGGCATCGGCGAGGATCGCTAGACGAAAACCGGCCGTTTCCGGGCACTGCAGGAGGCCTGCGAGAGGGATTTGCGGCGGCCAGTCATTTCGCGTATCACTGGCGCTGTTCGCCGGTCGATGACCGGTGTCGAACGAAAGCACCCGTAGCTCAGCTGGATAGAGCGCTGCCCTCCGAAGGCAGAGGTCACAGGTTCAAATCCTGTCGGGTGCACCAACTAAATCCAAAGAACATCAGTAAGTTATTGGTTCGCCTTAGTCGGCGGATCATACCGGAATCTCAGCTTGTCAGCCGTGTGTCACTCCGAGTGAGTTTTCAAGATGGCTATGGTCAGAAAACGTGGGAACAAATGGCAAGCTCAAGTCCGACGTCTTGGACCATCTTCAGTTAGACGCAAGTGACCCGAGGCGGGACGGCGTCAGCATGTGAGTGGGCCAGCAGAAACCTCACGGGTCGTTAGTGCATAACCGATCGAACAAACGAACTTGCTGCCATCTTTAATGCAGAACATTCCATTTGGGTTTGATTTCTGCGTTCCACCTGTGCACGCTTCTGGTTTTTCCTCGCCAGGAAGGCTGGCATATAGTTCCTCAGCGGCCGTACCACGGACAATCAAACCAAACTCCAAAGGACCTTGGCTGGCGCGCGGTGCAACAACATATTCGCCTTCGATTTTTTTAAGTTCAGCTGCACCGACTTGCATTGGTCCAAAGACAAAAATCGAAGCGAGGGTCACGACTAAGGCGAGATGCGTTCTCATCGTTGATCCTTTCAGATGACTTTATGATCCGCTCAACTTTTGTAGCGGAAATTTTCTCTCGCCAACTGTATCACCAGAGCAAGATGCAATCATCAACTCTTAATCCCTGCAACCCGCGATCCAAAAATTGCAAACTCAAAACCCAATCCGTACATTTTGGAGCAACTAGGTCAGAAAGCATTCAAACGTGAATTGGATACCACGGGTAATACAAAAACCATAGCGGCCACTAGACTGGTGCAACGCCTTGCGACTAGAGTGAAGAAGCAAAATTTTGTTCCATCAATCTTGTTTCACCCAAGATATATCAACATTGAAATTGAGTAATGCCCTCGACAAAGGAAACTTTTGGCGCACCAGATTCCGCGATCGTTCAATCACTCGAAAAAGCTGGGTTCATTGACGACAGGCAGTCGGCTTCATTCGTTCGGCTCACAGGTGGCGTTTCGTCCGACATTTGGAAAGTTGAAGCTGGTGGGCGCGTATTTTGTGTGAAGCGTGCGCTTAGTCAATTGAAGGTCGAGGCACGTTGGGTCGTTCCTGTGGACCGGAACAAATACGAAGTCGAATGGTACCGGATTGCCGATCAAATTGTATCAGGCTCGGCTCCTCATATTTTATTGCATGATGAGAATGCGATGCTGTTCGTGATGGATTATCTTGATCCGTCAGACCATGAGCTTTGGAAAAACAAGCTAAGAGACGGTCGAGCAGACCTGAAGGACGCCTCTACAGTTGGGCAACGCCTAGGCCGTATTCATGCTGGTACAGCCGGTGTGAGATCGATCGCTGACCGATTTCCGCGAACGGACATCTTCCACGCAATTAGACTTGAGCCTTACCTGGAGGCATTGGCTGATCGCCACGACGATCTCAGAGAACAATTGTTTGGACTGAGTCAAAGGACAGCAGACACTAAGTTGGTGATGATACACGGTGATGTCAGTCCTAAGAACATTCTGATTGGTCCGAACGGTCCGGTGTTCTTAGATGCCGAGTGTGCCTGTATCGGTGATCCAGCATTTGATCTTGCATTTTGTCTCAATCATTTTTTACTGAAATGTCTTTGGAACAAAGACGCACAATCTGCTTTTCTCGATAGCTTTCAAGCCATGACCTCCGCTTATTTTGCAGAAATAAACTGGGAAGATGTTGTTGATCTTGATGCACGTGCGGCAAGCCTGCTGCCAGCATTATTTCTTGCACGAATTGATGGGAACTCACCCGTCGAATATGTCACCGACACTTCTGACAAGGATAAGGTGCGTCGTTGCGCTCGCGCCCTTCTTAAAAGACCTCCTTCGTGTTTGAACGAAGTACTAGCGGCTTGGAAACAGGAAATATTTGAATGAGTTCAGAAATTATTGCCGTGAAAGGCCGTCGGGTTTGGGATTCTCGTGGACGCCCAACAGTCGAGGCTGAGGTTCAGTTGCCCGAGGGCGTAATTGGCCGCGCAATAGCACCCGCCGGTGCATCGACCGGCAGCGCCGAAGCCTTTGACAAGAGAGATGGCGGGAGCGCGTTTGGCGGGTTTGGCGTGAACGAAGCAGTTGGCGCCGTCAATGGCGAGATTAACGGTGCGCTCCGTGGCCTCGATGCTGCTGATCAAGCAGGTGTCGACGAAACGCTTATCCAACTCGATGGCACGGCAAATAAAAGTCGCCTTGGCGGAAATGCTTTGGTCGCAACGTCGATGGCGATCGCGCATGCCGCAGCAAATTCCGAAAACCTGCCATTATGGAGATATCTAGGAAAAGACAGCGATGAGTTTTTCTTGCCTATGCCAGAAATACAGATCTTCGGTGGCGGAGCACATGCAGGTCGACGTGTCGATGTTCAGGACTTCATGATCATTGCTGTTGGCGCGAAAAGTTACGAACAAGCATTGGAATGGACGGCTGAGGTTTATCGCGCTGCCGGTGAGCTGATGAAGAAGGCCGGACATATGCAAGGTGTCGCCGATGAAGGTGGATATTGGCCCGCTTTCGAATCCAATGAGCAGGCCTTGGATTTTCTGGTGCGGGCGATCGAGGATGCTGGGTTTACGCCAGGTGATGACGTCGCGATCTCGCTTGATATTGCTGCGACAGATTTCGGGAGCGGCGGGAGATATCGACTTGCGGCTGATGAAAAGGACGTTGATTCCGATGGGCTGTGCGAAATGTTGTTGGGATGGATCGAACGCTATCCGATCATTTCGATTGAAGATCCTGTAGGCGAAGATGATCCAGACGCAATGGCGAAATTCACGGCGGCTGTTGGTGACAAAGTTGAGATTGTCGCTGACGATTTCATTTGCACGGCGGCAGACCGGATTAAATCCGCTGCAAGTATGAACGCTTGCAACACCGCATTAATAAAGCCCAATCAGGCTGGAACATTGACAGAATCCAAAGCTGCTCTGGACGCCGCGCGAGATGTTGGTTGGGAGTCCATTGTATCGGCCAGATCAGGCGAGACTGAGGATGTCACCATCGTCCACCTTGCTGTCGGGTGGTGTGTGAAGCAATTAAAAGTTGGATCGTTCGCCCGGTCGGAACGCATGGCAAAATGGAACGAAGGGTTGCGGATCTCCGAAGTCTTGGGGGGTGACGGAGGCAAGTTGCCTGCTCGTGCAACGTTTCCATGGGGGCGTTGAGAATGCTGCGCGTGTTGTTTCAATTCGAAGCCGGGCCATCAATGAGTTCCAAGTTAGAGAACTTGAAAGATCAGGGTCTCAGCGTTGATGCTGTTCCGGTCCACGATAAAGTGCGCTTTGGGGAATGTTTGCAGAATGCTGATGTACTTTGGCACGTTCTGGACCCAGTAACAGAAGAAATGATCCGATCAGCGCCGAAGCTGCGGCTGATTCAAAAAATTGGTGTTGGTGTCAACACAATCGATCTCAAAACCGCTCAGGATTGTGGCATTGCTGTTTGCAACATGCCGGGAACAAACAGTCGGGCGGTTGCGGAGATGACGTTGACATTGATGCTTGGTGCTTTGCGCCGGATTTCTTACTTGGATCGCGCAACGCGTGCGGGAAGTTGGCACTTGCCGCCCGATATCCAGGAAAGTATTGGAGAGATACATGGGCGTACGGTTGGATTTTTTGGGTTTGGTGCGGTCCCGCGCATTCTCGCGCCAATTTTGAAAGTGATGGGCGCACATTTGATTTACACGTCGACAACGCCGAAGTCTGATGCCGAGGCGGAATGGCGAGACTTTGATGAATTGATTAGAGAGTCTGACATCATTTCAATTCATGCGCCGTTGACCGCTGAGACGAAGGGCATATTTGGTTCAGCAGAAATCGATGCCATGAAGCCCGGTGCCATTATCGTGAATACAGCCCGTGGTGAGTTGATTGATCAGGAGGCATTTGTGCGGGCTTTGTCAAAGGGCGCCATTGGGGCAGCAGGCCTTGATGTTTTCGCGGGCGAACCAATAGATCATGACGATAAGATTTTAAAGTTGGAAAACGTTGTTATTGCACCTCACGTGTCTTGGCTAACATCTGAGACGCTTGATCGTAGCTTGGTCGTTGCCGTAGAAAATTGCCGCCGACTAGAGGCAAAAGAAAAACTACTACATCAAGTGGGTTAAGTGTCGAACCAGCGGGTCTATTTCCGCCCTTTGATGTTGATCAATTGCGGCGCTAACAACGGTCTCCTTTGATAATCTCCGGCGGATCAAATGCCGTTACAGAAGGGACATCGCCACTGTAGCGCTCGACATCCACTAGGCACGAATGAGCAATTGGACCTTGCGCTAACCGCGAGGTTCCCTTGTCCATTGTCAATACATTCGGATTGCCATGTTTGCACATACTACCAGTCACACTTGGTTCCATTGGGTCAAACCATGCGCCGGTACTCATCTGGACAACGCCCGGACGGACCTGATCATCTATGACAGCACTGCACAAACACGAGCCGCGGTTATTAAATACGCGGACCAACTGACCCGCTTCAATCATGCGATTTTTTGCATCGCCGGGATGTAGCCTGACCGGTTCCCGGCCATTTATTTTTGCCGCTCTCGAGTGGCTGCCGTGATCTAACTGTGAATGCAGCTTTGATTTTGGTTGATTTGAAATGAGATGTAGCGGGAATGATTTGTCGGTCGATCCAAGCCATTCGGCCGGCTCCATCCACGTCGGATGTCCCGGGCAATCGTCATAGTCAAACTGAGCAATGGTCTCAGAAAAAATCTCGATTTTGCCGCTGGGTGTTTGCAAAGGATTTGCTATTGGATCTTTTCGAAATGACCCCAGCATAATATGCGGTTCGTCCGACGTCTCGATCTTGAACCAGCGCTTGCGTCTAAGCTCGTGAAGCGAGGGAAGCTCTAGGCGATTTTGTGCTGCCTGCTGTCGTGTTTGATCATAGATCCAGCGAATCCAGTCCTCATCATCGCGCCCTTCACTAAACGTTTCATCAACTCCCATCCTCCGCGCTATGCCACGCAGAATGTCATAGTCATTCCGGCTTTCGCCGACAGGTTTACTCGCTTGTTCCATGTAAACCAGGTAGGGATCTCGTGAAGTCAGCGCCAGGTCGCGACGCTCGAGTGAAGTGGTGCAGGGGAGGACAATGTCGGCGTGCTTAGCAAGCGCATTCCAGCACCACTCATGCACGATGATGGTCTCTGGTTTGCGCCAGGCCTGAAGCATCCGGTTGAGATCTTGATGATGATGGAACGGATTGCCTCCGGCCCAGTACACAATACGGGCGTCCGGATAGGCATAAGTTTTTCCATTATAGTCAAACGAGGCGCCAGGATTGAGCAGCATGTCGGCGATGCGCGCGACAGGAATGAACTTGTCAACTGGGTTTTGGCCCTGCGGGAAAGCTGCCGCCGGAAGAGACGTGACCTCCCGACCGATCGTATTTACCGCGCTGTATCCAAAACCGATCCCGCCACCCGGCAATCCGATCTGACCGAGCATTGCAGCAAGTGTAATCGCTGCCCAAAAAGTCTGTTCGCCGTGATCCTGTCGCGTGAGAGACCAGCTCACCGATAGCATAGTTCGTGACGAAGCCATGCGCCGCGCCAGGTTCAGGATTGCATCGGCGGAAATCTCGCTGATCTGGGCTGCCCAGTGGGCATTTTTTACGACGCCATCCGTCTCGCCGGTCAAATAGTCTGCGAACTTGTCAAAACCTACCGTGTATCGATCAAGAAATTCCTGATCGTGCAGTTGTTCCGTCAAAAGCGTGTGTGCGAGCCCGAGCAAAACGGCTGTGTCCGTCGACGGG
>JAJFHI010000221.1 GCA_021775715.1 Hyphomicrobiaceae bacterium
CGCAAAGAAAAATGGTGCGGTCAAGAGGACTCGAACCTCCACGGGTTGCCCCGCCACCCCCTCAAGGTGGTGCGTCTACCAATTCCGCCATGACCGCAAATCGCCGTAGCGTCCGCACTCTATATCGAAGTCCGCGGCGGCAAACAACCCATCACAAACCCCAATTTGGGCCAACAATCCCGGGGCTGAGGCCAACACCTGCGACATTGTTGCAATGGGGCTCAGGATTGCGCAAATACTTGCCCTGGAGTGCTTCACGATCTAAGTCCGCTGCAGATGCACTCCACTTTAGACCGCATCAGGCAAACAACGATGTCAGAGGATCTGCACATATCCGACCGCCCCACATCACAAGCCCCTGTCGCATGGGCTGTCAGTCATGGACCGGTCCCCTATGAGACAGCGGTGGCTGCCATGGAAGAGCGTGCGGAAGCCATCCGTGCGGGCACGGCGGGGGAACTCATCTGGTTGCTCGAACACCCGGCACTTTATACCGCTGGCACGAGCGCCAAAGACGATGACCTGCTGACACCTGAACGGTTTCCTGTGCACAAAACCGGACGCGGCGGGCAGTACACCTATCACGGTCCCAGACAACGCGTCGCCTATATCATGTTGGATATCACCGAACGCGGGCGCGATGTCCGCCGCTTTGTCGAAGACCTCGAAGCCTGGCTGGTCACGGCCTTGGCTGCATGGAACATTGACGGTGGAATTCGCGATGGCCGCGTTGGCGTTTGGGTGGAACGCCGCGACAAAGGCCCCGGTGTTGAAGATAAAATTGCTGCAATCGGCATTCGTATGCGCCGCTGGGTCAGTTTCCACGGCATCAGCCTGAACGTCGCGCCGGACCTGACACACTTCGACGGCATTGTCCCGTGCGGCATCTCGCAACACGGCGTCACAAGCCTCCAGGATCTTGGCCACGCCTACACAATGCCCGAGGTCGATACTGTCCTGCGTCGTTCTTTCGAGACAGTATTTGAACGCCAAACGGTCATAACGTTACCACCCCTACAAGCCGCTCCGGCACCAAGACCGCCAACGCTCAAGTAACGAAGTGGTCGCGCAGAATAACCAGCGCTCAAGTAGTGAAGCGGTAGCGCAGAATAACCAACGCTCAAGTAGCGAAGCGGTAGCGCATCATACTGTCGCTTCCAACTCGACCTGACAATCTCTGGCGACGACCGGCGCGCTTGGCCTAGAAGAACGTTAGTTGGCTTTTGGAGTCTCGGAGCCCGATGGTTTGTCGGCCGGCGCCGGCGCGGACTTCGGTTCAGGCTTCGCGTTCGGTGGCTTTGCACCCTTGGCTTCGGGAACGGCGTCCTTGGCAATCTCCTCCGGCTTTCCTTTGCTGATGTAGGGTTCGACGTAGTAGACGAGACCTTTTTCGATCCTTACTTTCTCTTTTCCCTCCATGATGTAGACCGCGTCAGGGACGCCAACGAGAGAGATGAGGCAATCCTTCTCACACAACGCATCCAACGTCGCGCCCGGACCGATTTTCAGGCTTTTGCGGTTCCCCTTCTCAATGACGTCAATGTCGTATGACCGAGTGTCCTCGTTCTTGAGAGTGACGGCCAACGCCGGCGATGCCGCGCCGAAGACCGCCATGAGACCCAACGCCCGAACCCAATTGTGACCCACGATTGTCTCCCTTTGTTCTTTTTTCATGGTCTGGAGTTTACACCGTGGTGCCGCTTAGAAGCAAAGGGGCCGTGGCACCTTGCGGTCCCAGAGCCCCAATTTGGTTCTTCAGCCGTGAACTCGATACCAGTCGCTTCATATCCGGGCCTGGGGCTACTCAAACAATCCCCAACAGCGATCAATTTTTTTACAAACCGACCGCCTGTCGTGCATCAAAATTGCCCGAAAAAGCCGATAGGATAGCGCTCTTCGCTGTTAACAATCTGACGGCTACCGTCGCTTGGCAACCTTGCGCTTTGCAGCTGGTTTGCGCTTTTTCGCGGCCGGCTTCCTCTTTGCTGCCGTCTTCCGCACGGTTTTCTTTTTAACAGCCTTGCGCTTCGCAGGCGTCTTCTTCTTCGCAGCCTTGCGCACAGCCTTTTTCTTGGCGACAGCCTTCCTCACAACCTTCTTCTTCACGGCTTTCTTTTTAACGGCCGTCTTACGTTTTGCTACCGGCTTGCGTGCTGCCGCGCGGCGCACGATTTTCTTCTTCACGCCAGCTTTTTTCTTCTTTTTCGCTGCCGGTTTCTTCTTTGCTTTGGCCTTCATAACGCGCGTCCTTCTCGTACTGACCCAAACTTCAAGAGGGGAAAACAAACATCACACGATGTTCCAACTGCAATGTGCGTTAGACGTTGTCGAGTCACAAACGCAATTTTCCGGTGACGTGTATCGAAGTTTTCGATAGATACTATTAGTGAAATTTGTTGCGACTTGTTTGAGCTCATGGATATCAACCTCGCGCGTACGTTTCTTACCGTTGCAGAAACGGGAAGCTTCATCGACACCGCACGGCGCATGCACGTGACACAATCAACCGTGTCTGCTCGCATTCGCGGTCTTGAAGATTTGCTTGGGCGGCCTTTATTTGAGCGCTCCAAGTCGGGTGCTGAACTCACTTCGGCCGGCAAACAATTCCGCAAGCATGCGATGGCTCTGGTGCGTGTTTGGCAGCATGCACGCCTGGAAGTCGGGCTTTCGACCGAACATACGGACCATCTTGCCATTGGCGCACCGACCAACTTCTGGGAGGGGTTTATGCTCAAATGGGTCGCGTGGATGCGTGAAAACATCCCCGAAATTGCCGTATCAACCAACACTGCCCTCACCGATCAACTCACTCAGAGGCTTGTCGAAGGCACATTGGACCTGGCGGTCATGTATCGCCCAAATCAACCTGCAGGGTTCGTCGCCGAGCACCTATTTGATGAGCAGTTTGTGCTGGTGACGAACGCACGCGCACCTCTGCGCCGCGATGCCAGCGACTATGTTTTTATCGATTGGGGCGCGGATTTCCAACAGGACCATGCCGCGGCCTACCCCGAATTGGCCAACACAGGGCTCAATCTCGATATCGGCTCAGCTGGCGTCAATTACATGCTTCGCAACAATGCGTCCGGTTATTTTCCAATGCGGATGGTCAAAACACACATCGCACGTGGTCGCCTGAGACAAACCAAACGCGCACGGAAGTTCGCCTATCCCGTTTACATGGTCTACCCGGAGGACCGGGACGAAGAAGCCTATCAGCCGATTTTGGACAGCTTACGCAAGACGGCCAGTAAGTTGGGTTAGGGTAGATCGACGACTTACCTGCGCATCTTCGCCGTTACTTCGATTTCAACCTTCATGCGGGGGTCCAGGAGACCAACAACGAGCATCGTGGCGGCCGGACGTACGGCATCGAAATACTTTTTGATGATCGGCTGGCAAGCAGGAAAGTCGACGCCGTTGACCATCAGATAGCGAACACGAACAACGTCTGAAAGCGATGCACCCGCCTCAGCCAAGGCAGCCTTCAGGTTGGTGAAACACTGCTCCGCCTGCTCAGCGATATCGTCGGAGATAGTCATTGTCGCGTAATCAAAACCTGTGACGCCCGACATGAACACCCAATCGCCATCCACAACAGCACGCGAGTAGGCGTAGTCGGCTTCGAACTGCGAGCCACTAGAAATTTTTTTCACGGTCATCTAGGTCCTAAACAAACTCGAGAATAACCTCGTCGACCGCGAGGCTGTCACCTGGGCCGGCGTTGACTTTCTTGACCTTACCGTCACGTTCCGCGCGCAGGAGGTTTTCCATCTTCATCGCTTCGACAACGGCCAATGGATCACCAGCGCTGACCTCCTGGCCCTCTTC
>JAJFHI010000222.1 GCA_021775715.1 Hyphomicrobiaceae bacterium
GAGCGACGGTTCTTCGACGAGTGGTTGCCATCGCAGCCTGTTTTGCGGACCAGCCACACATCGATGCCTGGCGCCGTGCCAACACCAGCTCCGCCGCATTCCCCGGCAACTGCTCCGGCGTATTCCGCTGTTGACGATGCAGTCGCCACGCCGGGACCGACTGTTTCTGCCAAACGCAGTTGGACATCCTGGACGAAGCGCGGCCAAAAGGCCTGATTTCATAAATGCAGCGCGTTGCGATTATTGACTATGGCTCGGGCAATCTGCACTCGGCCGCGAAATCCTTTGAGCGCGCGGCACGCGAGTGTGGTGTCGGATCTGAAATCCTTGTCACACCTGATCCCGATGTTGTCCGTTCGGCCGACCGCATCGTCTTGCCAGGTGTTGGCGCTTACGCTGATTGCAAGGCGGGCCTGACAGCAATCGACGGCATGATGGATGCGATTGAAGACGCCGTTCGTGTGAAGGCGCGTCCCTTTCTCGGCATCTGTGTCGGTATGCAATTGATGGCGACGCGCGGTCTCGAGTTTGGCACAACCGCTGGCTTCAATTGGATTGCCGGCGAAGTCGTTGCAATTAAACCGAATGATCCGGCGTTGAAAATTCCGCATATGGGTTGGAATACATTGTCAGTCTCTGAACCGCATGCGTTGCTGGATGGTATCGAGACAGGGCCGAATGGTCTGCACGCTTATTTCGTGCACTCCTATCACTTCCAAGCCAAAGACCCGGTCAAAGTCGTTGCCACAACGGATTACGGCGGGCCGGTCACAGCGATGATCGCCGATGGCAACGTTGCTGGAACACAGTTCCACCCGGAAAAAAGCCAAGCGCTGGGTTTAAAGTTGCTCGCGAACTTTTTGCAGTGGGACGTTTAGAATTTTTCGTCTCGCGCCGTACGAAGGTACGATCCCACACCCGCAGTCGTCATTCCCGGCTTGACCGAAAATCCAAGTGAGTTGCAGCGGATTGGTGGGTGGTGGTTTCTTGAGGTGGTGCTGGGTGCGTTTGGCGGAGTGTGTTTGGCCTCACGGCTATTCCTCGCTGTCGCTCGGGCCTCCGGCAGGGCGCTGCAACGCAGCGGGTCGCGGTGCTCCCCGGCCTCTGGCATAAACGTTTCCCTTTGACAGCTTGTCCGGAACACAGAGGCGCGAAGGCCTGCAACTTGCCGAGTTGATACGGCGGGAAATGCGCCGTATCGCGAGACCGCTGTTGCCCCTTGCGCGATCTCCGCGCATGGCACCCGGGTGCGATGATGCGAGCGACAAGCGAGTATCTGAATCGTTCCCGGCCCGTGCGGAGCCCGACCGCAGGCAGGAATAGCGTGAGCACAAAACAACTTTTGCGATGATGCGAGCGACGAGCGAACATCTGAATCGTTCCCGGCGCCGTGCCCGTGCGCAGCCCGAGCGGAGCGAGGAATAGCGTGAGTACCGCTAATCGCCTCCGCTCTACAACAAGAACAAAGTCAGAACTTCCTCTTGCCAGGCTCAATGATTCGTGGCATGTTCTCATTACGTTCTTCGGAGCGGTTAGCCACCAGTTCCCAGTCACGTACCCCCGTTGTGTTGCGTTTTTCTCCTGGTTTGAACACCCATTTGAAGGCCCAGCCCCATGCGCACATTTCTGATCTCCTACGACCTCGCAGCCCCTGCCAAGAACAAACAAGCTATTGCTGACGCCATCATGGAGCTGGGCCTGCGCTGGGCGCGTCCGTTGGACCAGAGCTGGTACATCGAAGCCAAGAGCACCGCGACGTCGGTTGAAGATGCTCTGTGCTGGATGTTTGGCGAAGACGACAGTCTTTTGGTCCAGGAAGTCTCGGAACGTGCAGTTACATCCAACACCTCGATCCGCTGGTTCAAACAGCGTGGTGGCGATCTTGGCAACGTCGTTTCATTCCCCCGGGCCGACGCTGTCACCTCTTCGGTCGAAATCGAATATCCGATGCAAGAAGCTGTTTGAGGGAGCCACTGCGATCGTCCCACGCTTTTCCGTGTGGGATGTGAATCAGATCGACTAGAAAGTTTCAGGCTTAAACGCGTCTCTCAGTTGCTGAAGTACGACCCCCCGCAATTTACCGAAAGCGACAGTGATGCGTATCACCCCCTAGAGCCTGCGAATGAAGTGTGAGTTGCGTGAGTTTGCCGGGTGTGATCGTTCGAGGCGCTATCGCCGAGACCGTGAATCACTCCCGCAGAAAGTAAGTGTGATCGTTCGAGGCGCTGTCGCCGAGAAGGTGAACCACCCCCCTCAACAAGTAACGGAGTTTCCCACGACATAATTTCCTCTCGGCTGCCCCACAGCCAGAAGTCCGATGCCCCCATCGGTCCAAACACCGTCCGTTCCCAGCGGGCGGTGTTTTCTTGTCTTCACCACCTCAGCACCCACCGCCCCGCCAGCGCGCCAAGCACACCGCAGGCCAGAACCGCGGTGCCAAAACGGAAGGCGACGATTGTCGTGTCGTCGGTTGTGCACCCGAGAGAGTATCCAACCGCGCCAAGTGCACCGGCGACAATGCCAGCTGCAAAGCCTGCTTCGGTGAGATGCGTCGGGGCTGAAGCGCGCAAGGCGAACACGATCGCGATGAATGCGGGAACAGCCAGTAGCAACACCTGCGACACGCAGCCTTTGAGGGCTGCCAATTCAAACGACGGTGCAAAAGCTGCAACACATGCGGCGACGGCTAGTGCGCCAAGGGCTGCACTCTTTTGCAGGCGATAGGTCGTGCCGGGTGCTGCAAGCTTTCGTAACAACCAGACCCATAGGCCAGCCATCACAATGCAAGCGACAAGCTTTTCTGCAACAGATGTCCACATCACCAAGGCGTCGTCTCGCAAACCGATGGTTTGCAATTGCAGTACGATGGCAGCTGCAACGCCTAGGCCGAGCGAGGTGGCAAGCCGTTGCGTCATGCGGTTTTCTGGAACGGATCGCGCACTAGCGACGAGATTGGCGATGAGGTCGTCTGTCTGTCTATATTCGCTGCTCATGTTCAGTCCTCTTTCGCCATTCGCTGCAGTGCCTTCATTGCTCGATGCACACGGACCTTGACCGCCGTCGCCGTCAAACCTGTCTGGCGCGCCACCTCCTGCGACGTGCGGCCTTCCAGTTTCGTCAACACAACAGCTTCACGTGGACCATCGGCGAGTTTGTCCAGCATCGACGCCACGTCATGTCGCGTGGCCGGGTCCGACGTTGTCAGGTCAGCAACATCTAGGCTGTGCGCAATCTCGTCGATGTTCACGTCCTTCAATCGGCGGCGATTGGCGCGAAGGTGTTCGAGTAATTTGTAACGCGCGATGCCAAAAACCCACGGCATGAATGGCCGCGTGCGATCGTAGCTATCGCGTTTGTCGTGCACGGCAATCAGCACAAGCTGCACAATGTCTTCGATGTCGCCAGCCAACGGTCCGTGATCCATGCGGCGCGCCATGTAGCGACGCACACGCATGGCGACGCTGTCCAACACCGACTTATAGGCGGCCTTGTCTCCGTCGAGCGCGTTGAGCATTAACTGCTGTAGCTTGTCGTCGTCCTGAACGCTCAAATTGGCCCTTTCGGTTATCTCATACTTTGCCACCGCGGCGCATTTGGTTACACGTCGATCAAAATAAAAGGTTTCGTCTCACAAACCTGTGATGACGGTAACTCTTGCCACTCTGGGCGCAAAGTAGGAGATGAAACGTCACGCGTTTCCCCATTTTGACAGGAGAATTGGAAATGATCGCAACACGACTGAGTTCTATCTTTGCAGCTGCCGCTGTAATGGCCGCTTTGGCAACCGGTGCATTCGCTGCCGACGGCGCCAAGAAAGTTGAAACCGCTGCAACAGAACCTGCGACCTACACACAATCCGCCTTCCAACAGGCCCAATCCGACCAAAAGCACATCGTTATTGAAGTCTTCAAAAAAGGTTGCGGTACATGTGCCGCTCAGAAGCCGTCTTTGGAAGCTGCCCGCGCGAAGTACCCTGATGCAACATTCATGAAGTTTGACTTCGTCAACGACACCGACGCCGTTAAAGAGTTCAAAGTCGTCAAACAGAGCACGATCATCGTCTTTAAAGGCAAAGACGAAGTTGCACGTCTGGTTGGTGAAACGAACCGTGGCGCCATCCTTGGTGCGATCGAAAAAGGCGTCTAATTACCCTTTTTGATTTGACGGCGTGATGTACGCCCTCAAGCGATAAATCGGAGCGCAAGGTGTCAACGCCATCGCCACTTTGCGCTCTTTCTTTGCCAACTGGCTGTCGCAGCCACATCTCATTTCAACCAAGCGGATATCCATGAGCGCATTTCTTCTGGCGTACGTCGCAGGTCTGGTCACCATTCTTTCGCCGTGCGTTCTGCCGTTGCTTCCGATCGTTTTGGGTGGCGCGCTTAATGCGCATCGCTATGGACCGCTCGCCCTTGCAGCTGGGTTGATTGTTTCGTTTACCGGGTTTGGTTTGTTGATTGCGACCGTCGGCATCAACATGGGTTTAACGACAGAGATGTTCGGCAAGATTGCAGCCAGCGTAATGATCGTGTTTGGCATCATCTTGCTGTCGTCGACGTTGCAGCAGCGCTTTGCTGCGGCGGCCGAAGCGGCGACCAGTGGGCTCAACAACCGTATGGCAGCCTTTACACCGCAGACGTTGCAGGGGCAGGGCGTCTTGGGTTTGTTGCTCGGCGCCGTCTGGACGCCGTGTGTCGGCCCAACGCTTGGCGCGGCGATTGCGCTCGCCGCTCAAGGAACCGACATCGCCTATGCTGGCGCGATCATGTTCGTTTTCGCCGTCGGCACCGCGACGCCTTTGGTTGCGTTGATGTTTGGCACGCGTGAAGTTATCGGCCAGCGGAAAGACATGATGGCAAACGCGTCGAATTGGCTGAAGCCGGTGCTGGGAGTGCTGCTAATTGCCGTCGGTCTATTGATTGTCACCGGCCTCATGACGGAGTGGGAGGCATTGCTGCTTGAGATCAGCCCGCCGTGGCTCATTCAGTTTATCTACGGCTTCTAAATCGCCAGATCGCGTGGGAATTTATTTGGGCTTTTCAGTCGGCCCGCCGGCTTTTTCCCACGCAGTCAGCCCGCCTTTGATGTGGGCTGCTTTGTCAAAGCCCATGTTTTCAAGTGCTGCAACAGTGAGAGCTGACCGCCAACCGGAAGCGCAATGGAAGACAAATTTTTTGTCTTCGGCGAAAATCTCTTTGTAGTAGGGGCTGTCGGGATCCACCCAGAACTCGGCCATGCCGCGCGGGCAATGATAGCTTCCGGGGATGAAGCCAAAACGCTCGCGCTCTCTAATGTCTCGAATATCGACAATCACGACATTGGGATCGTCAATCAGCTTTATTGCGTCAGCCGCTTCGAACTCTTCGATGCCTTGGCGGGCTTCCTCAACCAGCTGGGCGACAGATTTTTTGAGCTTCATAAGTTTTCATCCCTGTTGTATCGAGTTGCGGCCTACTCAACCGCAACCAACAGGGTATTGCAACAACGGCGCGTTATTCGAACAGGCCCAACTGGCCTTCCATATCATCCACCGGGCGGCGCGGAATTCTGCGATGCGTACCGAAGTCGACGCGGTCCATGAGGCCGGGATACTCCGCCTCGAACCGCTTAAGTGCTTTTTCTCTGGAGCCTGGAAAACGTGTCCCCTCCCAGATCTCATAAAGTCGGCGTGGGTCGCAGTTATAGCGGCGGACAAGGTCGATACGGCGCATTCGCAGCCATCGCGCAATCCAGATATCAACCGCCGCGTCCTCATTGAGAGGGCGGATATCTTCCGGGGCATCTATGTCGAGAAAATCGGTCATGATTGTTTGTACGCTTGACGTTTCGCTACGAAAACGCTTCATCGCACGCAAAGACGCCGATGTCATGGCCGAATAGCACACTTGTGGTGATACAACCTGAGCTGATTTGAGAAGAAAGAAGAGAGCCTCTTGATCCTATTTCCCGCGATTGATTTGAAAGACGGCCAGTGTGTGCGCTTGAAGCTGGGTGAGATGGACCAGGCGACGGTGTTCAATGACAACCCCGGCGCGCAGGCGGCTAAATTCGAAGCTCAGGGTTTTGAGTGGTTGCACATTGTCGACCTCAATGGCGCGTTCGAGGGCCGCCCGGTGAATGCTGCGGCTGTCGATGACATCCTCGCAAACATTTCGATGCCGGCCCAACTGGGTGGCGGCATTCGCGATTTGGCGACCATAGAGACATGGCTCGGCAAAGGTATCCGTCGCGTGATCTTGGGAACGGTTGCCGTGCGTGACCCGGATCTCGTACGCACGGCATGCAAAGAGTTCCCAGGCCGCATTGCTGTCGGCATTGATGCAAAGGGTGGCAGGGTTGCAGTCGAAGGCTGGGCGGAAACGTCGGAGCTGACGGCAATCGAATTGGCGAGCCGTTTCGAAGATGCAGGTGTTGCTGCGATCATATACACCGACATCGATCGCGACGGCGTGCTGGCGGGACTGAATATGGGCGGCACGGTGGCGCTCGCAAAGTCAACGTCAATTCCGGTTATTGCGTCAGGTGGGCTTGCTTCGATCGAGGATATCAAAGCACTTGTGAAACCAGAGAACGCGATGCTCGAAGGCGCAATCTCCGGCCGCGCTCTCTACGACGGCCGCATTGATCCCGCAGAGGCTTTGAGGGTTTTGCGGGGGTGAGCAGAAAAGCGGCACGTGCTATCGTCCCTCAAACAATTAGGGGAACGCCGCCATGAACCGCGCCAAACACGTCTCATTCGCAACGCTCGTTGTCACCGCCATCTGCTTCACCCTCGGTCTTGCAATCGCTCGTGAGTTTTACCCAGCGGTGCAGCCGTTGGCGTCGGGCGGCACGAATATTGTCGGTGAAAAAATCGTCTACCCAACCAAAACGCCAGCCAAAGTGACGTCAGTTATTGTGACGTTGGAGCCGGGCAAGGAAACAGGTTGGCACACACACGGCGCGCCGCTGTTCGCGTATGTCATGCGGGGTGATTTAGAGATCCACTACAAGGGCCATCCAACGAAGACCTTCAAGCCAGGCGACAGTTTATTGGAAGCCATGATGGTCGAACACAACGGCCGCAACACGGGCAAAGATCCAGTGCGCATTCTCGTTGTTTTCATGGGCGCTGAAGGCGTCGCAAACACGAGCGCTGCAAAGTTGGAGTAAGGCTCTACGCACGCCCTACTTCTCGCTCCACACAGCGAGCTCGTAGCCGTCCGGGTCGGTGAAGTGGAAACGGCGACCGCCGGGGAAGGTGAAAATTTCCTTTGCAATTTTCCCGTCCGCCTTCTTCACCGCTTCGAGACTCGCTTCCAGGTTCTCGGCATAAAGGATTACGAGCGGGCCTCCATCTGGTTTCGGCGTTCCTTGTGTTGTCAGCCCACCTTCGAGCTGCCCATCGGAAAACGCACTGTAATCGGGCCCGTAATCCGTGAAGGTCCAGCCGAATGCCGAGCCGTAGAACGCTTTCGAACGGTCGATATCTGAAACCAAGAATTCGATGTAGTCGATCGCGTTGTTTTTCATCGGCGATGGCATGTTGGCGCCTTTCTTGGCGGTTTGGCTGCAATATCCAACCTTAGCAAGGTTGGCGGCAAAGTTCACTTGCACCGTACCGCCGACCCGCGCTAATTGCTCTCTATGACCTTGAAAATCCGCATTATCCCCTGTCTTGATGTCAAAGATGGCCGCGTCGTCAAAGGCGTCAACTTTGTTGACCTAATAGACGCTGGCGATCCGGTTGAAGCGGCTGCCGCTTACGACGCGGCCGGTGCCGACGAGCTTTGCTTTCTCGACATCACCGCCAGCCACGAAGACCGCGACACGATTTTCCACATCGTCGAGCAAACGGCAGAGCGCTGCTTCATGCCGCTGACCGTCGGTGGTGGCGTGCGCACAACCGACGACATCCGCAAGCTGTTAGAGGCTGGCGCCGACAAGGTGTCGATCAACACGGCAGCCGTCCACAACCGGCAGTTCGTCGCCGAGGCATCGGAAAAGTTCGGCGCGCAATGCATCGTTGTGGCGATCGACGCCAAACGAGTCTCAGCCGACGGAGAGCCAAACCGCTGGGAGATTTTCACGCATGGCGGACGCAAACCGACGGGCATTGATGCCGTCGAGTTTGCCAAAGAGGTCGTAGCGTTGGGGGCCGGAGAAATCCTGCTGACATCGATGGATCGCGATGGCACCAAATCCGGCTTCGACCTTGACGTCACACGCGCGATTTCAGACGCGGTGTCTGTGCCGGTGATAGCGTCCGGCGGCGTCGGCACGTTGGATCATCTGGTCGACGGTGTGAAGGAAGGCGGCGCGAGCGCGGTCTTGGCGGCCTCGATCTTCCACTTCGGTACGTATTCCATTCCCGAAGCCAAACGCCACATGGCGGCCGCGGGATGCAAAGTACGGATGGACGGCGTCTGAGGTTTTTTGGGTGAGACGCAGGCGTATTAGCGCCGTGCGAGCCTCATCGGACGTTAGCCCTCTACTCTGCAGGATGCGCCGGTCTGTCGAATAGCGTAGAAGCGCGTTATGGGCAGAGACCAGAACACACGGACGGGTTACCACCACGGCAATCTCAAGGAAGCGCTGTTGGATGCGGCCCGCCGGTTGATCGTTGAAAAAGGTCCCGACGGATTTACGCTCGCCGAGGCAGCACGCCTTGCGGGCGTCAGCCCTGCCGCGCCCTATCGACATTTCAAAGACCGGGCGGAAATTCTGGGCGCATTGGCCGTCGCTGGCTTTGAGGATTTCTCAAGTGCGTTGGATGAAGCTTGGCAGAATGGCCGCCCGGACGCGGTTACAGCATTCACGCGGGTCGGCCGCGCCTATCTGGAGTTCGCGCGCAAAGACCCAGGCGCCTACAAAGCTATGTTTGAGCCCGGCATCTCGCTCAAGAATACGAGTGGTCTGAGAACTGCGAGAGGCCGCGCGTTCGATGTTTTGCGCACGAGTTCCGCAGCACTTCTTGAAGGCTCATCTGCCAAAAAACTACCGCCAGTGGACCTGATGAGTATTCACATCTGGTCGATGACGCATGGGGTCGCAACGTTGTTTGCAGAAGGCAGCCTCGCGAGGGGCCGGGTGCCCATTTCAGCTGAGGACGTGCTGGAGTCCGGCGTTCTCGTGTATCTCCGCGGGCTTGGCATCATTCCACTCGACACAGAGTAATTTCCATCTGACGATCGAAAGCGAAAATTATTCTCCATCTTCTTGAAACCGCCGTTTGTCGGCTTATATATGTGAATGTAAATAACATTTACATAAGAGAGGAAAAGATGAATACCGCGACTTTGGACGGTTGGGTGGCCAGCGTTGATCAGTACGGCAAGGCTGCCTGGATCACGTTGATGGTCCTAGGATTTATCGTTTTTTGGCCGATCGGTCTCGCGCTGTTGGCCTATTTGACATGGAGTGGACGTATGGGATGCAAAGGTCGAAAAAATCACGCATGGGGTGAGGGTCGTTGGAGTGGAAAAAGCTATCGCATGAGCCCAAGCGGCAACTCCGCTTTTGACGAGTACCGCCAAGAAACGTTGCGTCGATTGGAAGATGAGAAACAAATGTTTACCGACTTTCTCGACAGCCTGCGTAAAGCAAAAGATAAGGCGGAGTTTGATCAGTTTATGAACGACCGCAGCAAGCGCGCCCCGCAGCCTGAAGATGACGCGCCGCAAGCGACATCCTAACAGAGCGCCTGAAGTTCAAGACGACAACAACCGACCAGCATGCCGACGCGCCTGCTGGTCATTTTTTTGTATCTCCGTTGGGCCTGGTGGTGTGGCGACGGCCCCTGATCACGTCGCACTCACAGCCATATGAGCAGACGTTATTTGCGACTTGCCCCGCGAGTCCCCTATCTACCGGTCGATAACTAAATGCCAAGGAGAAACTAAAATGGCTCTTCCCAACTTCACAAAAGCATTCGCGATCGCTGTCTTCAGCGTGTTTTTCATCTGGGCTGGTGGTGCCCCGACGGTGCAGGCTGCTGCATCAAAATCCGAAGTCATCGCCAACGGTACTTTCAAAGGCGCCAGCGACCACGTCACGACCGGTGGCGTCTCGGTTTTGAAAACGTCTAGTGGATACGTCGTGGTTCTCGAAAACGATTTCAGTCTCGACAACGCACCGGCTCCGACACTTGGCTTTGGCAAAGCCGGAAAGTTCGACAAAAAAACAGATTGGGTGAAGCTGTCGTCGAAAAAAGGTTTGCAGATTTATGCGCTGCCCGCGTCGATCGATCCGACAAAATACGATGAATTCTACGTCTGGTGCCGCGAGTTCTCAGTACCGCTGGGTATCGCGAAGTTAAAGTAGTTGGTCGAGGCGGCGGTCTGGATGGCGTCAGTCGGAGTTCCATGCGTCAAGGTCTGTTACCGGCTCCGGCAGACGCCCCTCTAGCCACTTCAAGAGCGCGTTAGGATGAAATCCTGGATCTTTGCTCTCTATCACCCAAGACAAGAAATCTTCAGGACCTCCGTTCATGTATGGCGGCGGAGATACGGGATAGAATATGGTTGGGAGCCGCTCCTCGATAGATAAGTAGTTGGCAACATGGCCAAGCTCCTGGACGACGTTCCACGCGAGCGAGTGCCGGATATCAATGCTGAACTTAATCCACCATAGTCCGTCGGTCGCT
>JAJFHI010000223.1 GCA_021775715.1 Hyphomicrobiaceae bacterium
AGCGTGGTCGGGAATATCGGGGCTTCAGTGCAGATTTTTTTCGGTGGCAACATCTCGCTTTATGCCGAGCTTGCTGAAAAGGCTCGCCAGGAGGCCTATGACAATCTGATCCGGGAGGCCGAGGCCCACGGAGCCAATGCAATCCTCGCCATGCGGTATGATGCCAACGAGATGGCGTCAGCGGTGACGGAGGTGCTGGCCTATGGCACGGCTGTGGTTGTCGCGCCGGCCAATAATGACGATCACTGACTGAACGTCGATAGCGTGCGGCAAGAGGTGTAAAATAGACACACGCAAGCAAAAAGCTATCTTGGCGCGTGACAACCATGTTTTGATGGGGTAGAGATGCGCGCCTTGCGCAGAGTGACAGACGCCACTTAGCCACTTAGGGGTGTAGCTCAATTGGTAGAGCGTCGGTCTCCAAAACCGAAGGTTGTGGGTTCAAGTCCCCCCGCCCCTGCCAAGACTATTTTTGCAGCGGTTCCGTGGTGAGGGCGGTGGAATCGGTGCTTTTGTTTGTTGCAAGTGCTGCAGACGATTTATTTGGAATTTAGCTCCTCTGGATAGCTGATAGATGGCGAAAAACCCGTTTGTGTTCGCGCAGGAAGTTCGGACCGAAGTGGCGAAAGTCACGTGGCCGACCTGGAAGGAAGTGTGGATCACCACCGTGATGGTTTTGATCATGGTGTCGCTGGCCGCAATCTTTTTCATGATCGCCGACCAGATTCTCGGCTGGGTCGTGAACCAGATCCTCAGTTTGGGCCGCTGATAGAACGACAAAATTTTGCGGTCGCCAGACAAGCTGTCGGCCACTCATTCCAGAACCAAGCGAAGATAAGAGACTACGGATGACCAAGCGCTGGTACATCGTCCATGCCTACACAAACTTTGAGCGCAAGGTGGCTGACGCCATCATCGAGCGCGCAAAAGCCGAAGGTATGGAAGATGTTTTTGATGAAGTCTTGGTGCCAACCGAGGATGTGGTTGAGGTCAAGCGTGGCCGCAAGATACAGACCGAGCGCAAGTTTTTGCCAGGTTACGTGCTTGTGAAAATGGAAATGACGGACCCGGCGTTCGTTTTGATCCGGAACACGCCGAAGGTCACGGGCTTCCTTGGCTCAGACAACAAGCCGATGCCGATCTCCGAAGATGAAGCGATGCGCATTCTTCATCAGGTCAAAGAGGGCGTCGAACGTCCGAAGCCGACGATCAGCTTCGAAGTTGGCGAACAGGTCAAAGTGGCCGAAGGGCCGTTTGCCTCGTTCTCGGGTCACGTCGAGGAAGTCGACGAAGAGCGCGCAAGGCTCAAGGTGGCGGTGTCTATTTTCGGACGTCCGACGCCTGTGGAATTGGAATTCGGTCAGGTTGAAAAAATCGCCAGTTAATTGGCGGTTTTTAGATTTGGCAACAATCGGGACTGCTGCGACATGAGTTGCAAGGCGCGCCCGGTTGGAACGAGATCCCAACGCAAGGTTGTGTTGGGTTTGGCAGTGGGGCCACTTTTGGTTCGATTGCCAGTCATGTGCGGGAGAGTGCGGTCGGTGCATTTTAGGATGCTGGCCCAGGCTCGTGGACCGCTAACCCTGAGACCTTCGGGTCTCGCATAAAGTTCAGGGGAACTTATGGCGAAGAAAATTGACGGCTACATCAACCTCCAGGTGCCGGCTGGCAAGGCGAACCCATCGCCTCCAATCGGTCCTGCGCTTGGCCAGCGCGGTGTTAACATCATGGAGTTCTGCAAAGCGTTTAACGCAAAGACCAAAGACGTTGAGCCTGATACTCCAATTCCTGTGAAGATCACGGTCTATACCGACCGCTCTTTCACATTCGTTATGAAGACGCCACCAGCGTCCTTCTTCCTGAAGAAAGCAGCGAAGCTGACTTCGGGCAGTAAAGAGCCAGGTCGTAATAAGGCTGGCAGCGTTACGATGACGCAAGTGCGCGAAATCGCGACGATGAAAATGGCAGATTTGAACACCGATGACGTCGACCAGGCCGCACGTACGATTGCAGGCTCGGCACGGTCCATGGGTATAGAGGTGGTGGAGTAAGATCATGGCAACAACTCACACACCAGAACAGCTCCAAGCCACACGCGCTGCTGGCGGCAAACGTGCAGCGAGTATTCGCGAGGGCTATTCGCGCGACAGTCTTTTTGCAGTCAACGAAGCCGTTGACCTCGTCAAAGAACGCGCCAAAGCAAAGTTCGACGAAACAATCGAAATCGCCATGAACCTCGGCGTTGACCCAAAGCACGCTGACCAAATGGTCCGTGGTGTTTGCCAGCTGCCAAAAGGCTCCGGCCGGACGGCAAAAGTTGCGGTTTTTGCACGTGACGCGAAGGCGGACGAAGCCAAAGCGGCAGGTGCTGACATTGTTGGCGCGGAAGACCTCGTTGAAGCGGTCTCAAAAGGCAACATCGATTTCGACCGTTGTATCGCAACGCCGGACATGATGGGCCTAGTCGGCCGCCTCGGTAAGGTGCTGGGTCCACGCGGCCTGATGCCAAACCCACGGGTCGGTACCGTGACGATGGACGTCGCCGAAGCCGTTAAGGGTGCCAAAGGTGGTTCGGTAGAGTTCCGTGTTGAGAAGTCTGGCATCATCCATGCGGGTGTTGGCAAAGCGAGCTTCTCGGCTGACGATCTCGTCGCCAACATCAAAGCGTTTGTCAACGCGGTGGCAAAGGCCAAGCCAACGGGTGCCAAAGGCACGTACGTGAAGCGGATTTCGATCTCTTCGACGATGGGGCCGGGCGTCAAAATCGATACGAATTCGGTGTTGGACGGTCAAGTCTAGCGATGAACGTGGTGCACCACACAGTCGTATGGTGCGCCGACACGAATTTCCAAAGCGGGTTTGTTTCCTTCAAGAGACACCCGCTGCGGAGACCAAGCCGGAATGAGGCGTGACTTCAGTCGCATCTGAAACTGGTTTGGACCTGTCCGAGACTGTCGGTGTTGGGTGTCTGGATTCCAGGCATCCGGCTTAAGCCAAATGGGCCGACATGAGATGGGAGACAGATCAGAGATTTGCGCCTTGGCGCCACGGTCTTTGGTTTGAACCTTCTGGGTCGCACCCGTGCTGTTGAATGGCCGCGCGGAGGACAGGAACGAAGCGCTGTTTTGGGCCGATGAGAATTGGTCTTTGACGGCATGGTGCAACCCGCAGACGGCGGCCTGATGGCCAAAGTCTGTAACATGAGGAGTGAGCCAGTGGATAGAGCCGCGAAACGTGAGCTCGTAGCCCAGCTACACGATGTGTTCAAAGACACAGGCGTGGTTGTTGTGGCCCACTATTCCGGCATGACGGTCGCTCAAATGACTGACTACCGCAAACGCGTCAGTGACGCTGGCGGTAAAGTCAAAGTGGCCAAAAACCGGTTGGCAAAACTTGCGCTCGATAACACCCAATCTGCTGCGATCGCTGATCTGTTCAGTGGTCCAACCTGTATCGCCTATTCAGACGATCCAATTGCAGCAGCTAAGGCAGCCGTCGATTTTTCCAAAGAGAATGACAAACTCGTCATTCTAGGTGGAACGATGGGCGACACGGTTCTCGACGCAGATGCTGTCAAAGCGCTCGCAGCGCTGCCATCACTTGATGAACTCAGAGCTAAGATCATTGGTCTCTTGACCGCGCCGCAGACGAAAATCGTCCGGACGATCAAAGAGCCAAGCGCGAAGCTCACCCGGGTTATTCAAGCCAAGGCAACCGCCGACGAGGCCGCTTAACGGGCCCGACGACCAAATCCATGGCATGGCTCAACTGAGCCCATGCTGACTGACAAGGTTTAAATCTAAGGACGTAATAACTATGACCGATCTTGCAAAGATTGTTGATGACCTCTCCAGCCTGACCGTTCTGGAAGCTGCTGAACTTGCAACGCAGCTCGAAGAAAAGTGGGGCGTTTCTGCTGCTGCCGCTGTTGCAGCTGCCGGCCCTGCCGCCGCTGCAGGTCCTGCTGCAGAAGAAAAAACTGAGTTTGATGTTGTTCTCGTTGCTGCTGGCGACAAGAAAATCAACGTCATCAAAGAAGTCCGCGCCATCACAGGTCTCGGACTTAAAGAAGCTAAAGAGCTTGTTGAAGCCGGCGGTAAAGCCGTCAAAGAAGGCACCGACAAAGCTGATGCTGAAGAGCTTAAGAAAAAGCTCGAAGCAGCTGGTGCAACAGTCGAACTCAAGTAGTTCGGTTTTTTACCGGGTGGGGGTCTGATAATTCAGACCTCCACGCGGGTCTTTCGAGAGGCGCTGCAATGGTCTGTTGGACCTATGTGATGGCGACTTTCAAACGACGGTTCTCCGGAGGATCTTTGACGGGCTTTTAGCCCCGAAAAGGGTGCTCCGGTGAACCGTTTCAGGCATGAGGGATGGCGCCCCTCAGCCACGCGACAATCAGTGGGCTCGTCACCCGCGATTATTTTGAAGGATTGGGCATGACCGAAATGTTCAACGGCCGCAAGCGACTTCGTCGTAAATTTGGATCGATCCGTGAGGTGGCAGAAATGCCAAATCTCATCGAGGTGCAGAAAAGCTCCTACGATGATTTCCTCATGGTCAAGGAACCACCTGGCGGCCGTACAGACGACTACGGTCTTCAGTCTGTGTTCAAATCCGTTTTCCCGATTTCCGATTTCGCCGGCAAGTCGACTCTGGAATTCGTTGGTTATGAA
This sequence comes from Hyphomicrobiaceae bacterium, assembly GCA_021775715.1. Lineage (GTDB taxonomy): Bacteria > Pseudomonadota > Alphaproteobacteria > Rhizobiales > Hyphomicrobiaceae > JAJFHI01. The sequence continues at coordinate 4,674 of JAJFHI010000223.1, forward strand.
TTTGAACCGCCGAAATATGACGTCGAAGAGTGCATGCAGCGCGATATGACCTATTCAGCTCCGCTGAAGGTCAAGCTGCGCCTCATCGTGTTTGATATCAACGAAGAGACCGGCTCGAAGTCGATCAAGGACGTCAAAGAGCAAGACGTCTATATGGGCGACATGCCGCTGATGACGTTGAACGGAACTTTCGTGATCAACGGCACCGAGCGCGTGATCGTCAGCCAAATGCACCGTTCGCCCGGTGTGTTCTTCGACCATGACCGCGGCCGCACGCACGCCTCAGGAAAACTGTTGTTTGCGGCCCGCATTATTCCCTATCGTGGTTCGTGGCTCGACTTTGAATTTGACGCCAAAGACATCGTTTATTCTCGTATTGACCGTCGACGCAAGCTGCCGGTAACGACGCTGCTTTATGCGCTTGGCCACAACGACGAAGAAATCCTCGACATCTTCTACAACAAGATCCCAATCAAGGATTCCAAGCACGGTTGGAAGATGCCGTTCGAAGCCAAAAAAATGCGCGGCATGATGCCGATCGCAGATCTGCGTAACGCGAAATCAGGCGACGTGCTGATCCCTGCCGGTGAAAAGATCACGGCGCGCAGGGCGCGTGAGCTGGAAGCTGAAGGTGTAAAAGAGATGCTGGTGTCGCCGGATGACCTGACAGGTCGCTATCTGGCAGAAGACATTGTCAACCTCGATACCGGGCAGATCTATGCTGAGGCCGGAGCCGAGCTTGATCCAGAACTGCTGGCGGAACTCAAAGATCAGAAGATCAAAGAATTCCCGATTCTCGATATCGACCATGTCAATGTCGGCGCCTTTATTCGCAACACGCTAGCGATCGACAAGAACGCCAACTCTGATGAAGCGCTGATGGACATCTATCGCGTCATGCGTCCCGGTGAGCCGCCAACGGTTGACACGGCGACGGCGCTGTTTGACGGCCTGTTCTTTGATTCAGAGCGCTATGACCTCTCGGCTGTTGGCCGCGTGAAGATGAATATGCGTCTTGCCGATGTGCCAAATTTCGAGCCGGCCGAAGACACCGTTCGCGTTCTGCGCAAGGATGACGTCCTTGGCGTTGTGCGTACGATTGTTGATTTGCGTGATGGCCGCGGCGACATCGACGATATCGACCACCTCGGCAACCGTCGTGTGCGCTCGGTCGGGGAGTTGATGGAAAACCAGTACCGTGTGGGACTGTTGCGTATGGAACGCGCCATCAAGGAACGCATGTCGTCAGTCGACATCGACACAGTAATGCCGCAGGACTTGATCAACGCGAAGCCAGCCGCCGCCGCTGTTCGTGAATTTTTCGGCTCCTCGCAGCTGTCGCAGTTCATGGACCAAACCAACCCGCTGTCGGAGATTACGCACAAGCGTCGTCTTTCCGCTTTGGGCCCTGGTGGTCTGACACGAGAGCGTGCGGGCTTTGAAGTGCGCGACGTTCACCCGACGCACTACGGCCGCATCTGCCCGATTGAAACACCGGAAGGCCCGAACATCGGCCTGATCAACTCGCTGGCAACGTTTGCGCGCGTTAACAAGTATGGTTTCATTGAGAGCCCCTACCGTAAGGTCGTAGATGGCAAGGTAACGGACGAGGTTGTCTACCTGTCGGCGATGGAAGAGATGCGCCACCACGTGGCACAGGCTAACGCGGTACTTGATGATCAGGGACGCTTTGTCAAAGACCTCGTGACGATTCGCCATCAGGGCGACGTCCTGCTGGTGCCGAACGATCTGGTTGATCTCATCGACGTGTCGCCAAAGCAGCTTGTGTCGGTTGCGGCAGCGCTCATTCCGTTCCTGGAAAACGACGACGCCAACCGCGCGCTCATGGGCTCGAACATGCAACGCCAGGCCGTGCCGTTGATCAAGGCGGAAGCGCCTTTGGTTGGCACCGGCATGGAAGAGGTTGTGGCACGCGATTCAGGTGCCGCCATTGCCGCCCGCCGGACAGGCGTGGTTGATCAGGTTGATGCAACCCGTATCGTGATCCGCGCCACGGAGGAAACCGATCCATCAAAGCCGGGCGTCGATATCTATCGTCTGCGCAAGTTCCAACGTTCGAACCAGAACACCTGCATCAACCAGCGTCCGCTGGTGAATGTGGGCGACAGTGTTCGCCAGGGCGAGATTATTGCCGACGGTCCATCGACGGACCTTGGCGATCTCGCACTCGGCAAAAACGTGCTCGTCGCGTTCATGCCGTGGATGGGTTACAACTTTGAAGACAGCATCTTGTTGTCCGAAAAGGTTGTGTCGAACGACATCTTTACTTCGATCCACATCGATGAATTCGAAGTGATGGCGCGCGACACGAAGCTTGGTCCAGAGGAAATCACGCGCGATATTCCAAACGTTTCGGAAGAAGCGCTGAAGAATCTCGACGAAGCCGGCATTGTCTACATTGGTGCGGAAGTACACCCAGGCGACATTCTGGTTGGCAAGATCACACCGAAGGGCGAGAGCCCAATGACGCCGGAAGAAAAGCTTCTACGCGCTATCTTTGGCGAGAAAGCTTCCGACGTTCGTGACACCTCGCTGCGTCTACCACCAGGTGTGGCGGGAACGATCGTGGAAGTTCGCGTCTTTAACCGTCACGGCGTCGACAAAGACGAACGTGCCATGGCGATCGAACGCGAAGAGATCGAACGTCTTGCAAAAGACCGCGACGACGAGCTGCAGATTCTCGATCGCAACGTTTATGCGCGCCTCAAAGAAGTGCTCGCCGGCAAGGAAGTCTCAAAGGGCCCGAAAGGCGCTCGCAGTGGCACCAAGGTCGACGAGGCCGTGTTCGCAGAAATCCCACGAAGCCAGTGGTGGGAAATCGGTCTGGCGGATGAAAAAGCCCAAGGCGAAGTCGAGGCCATCAACAAGCAGTACCAGGACGCCAAGAAGAGCCTGGAACGCCGCTTCGTTGACAAGGTCGACAAGTTGCAACGTGGTGACGAAATGCCACCGGGCGTGATGAAGATGGTCAAAGTGTTCGTTGCGGTGAAGCGCAAGCTTCAGCCGGGCGACAAGATGGCCGGACGTCACGGTAACAAGGGTGTTGTCTCGCGGATCGTGCCGGTGGAAGACATGCCGTTCCTTGAAGACGGAACGCATGTTGATGTGGTGCTGAACCCGTTGGGCGTGCCAAGTCGCATGAACGTCGGGCAGATTCTCGAAACGCATATGGGTTGGGCGTGCCGTGGTTTGGGCCGCGCAATCGATGAGGCCTTGGAGGAATACCACGCGAGCGGCGAGATTAATCACCTCAGACGCGAGATGGAGAACATTTACGACGAGTCCGGTCAAAGCCCGTCCGCGGTTCCAGATGACGACTTGCTGGCCGCAGCGGAAAACCTGCGCAACGGCGTACCGATTGCAACACCGGTGTTTGATGGCGCGCGTGAGCCGGACGTTGTTCGTATGCTTGAGAAAGCAGGCTTCGATACCTCTGGACAGGTGCAGCTGCGCGATGGCCGAACGGGTGAGCAGTTTGATCGCAAGGTGACGGTTGGCTACAAGTACGTCTTGAAGCTACACCACCTTGTCGACGACAAGATCCACGCCCGTTCGATTGGTCCTTACTCGCTCGTCACCCAGCAGCCGTTGGGTGGTAAGGCGCAGTTTGGTGGTCAGCGCTTTGGTGAGATGGAGGTCTGGGCGCTGGAAGCTTACGGCGCAGCCTACACGCTGCAAGAGATGCTCACGGTTAAGTCGGACGACGTTGCCGGCCGTACGAAGGTTTATGAATCTATCGTGCGCGGCGACGACACCTTCGAAGCCGGCGTTCCCGAAAGCTTCAATGTTCTGGTGAAGGAAATGCGTGCCCTTGGTCTCAACGTCGAGCTCACCAACAGATCTGACGATGACGAAATTGAAGACGGTACCGATGGTGCGCCGGATGCTGGACCAACCAAGCAACTGCCGCCGGCGGCTGCCGAATAAACAGTGAAGCGAGCCTGGCCCGGTGTGTAATCGGACTAGGCGATCCCCTCTCGTACGACGGTGCGGGCTGGGACATCGATTTAAAGACTGGTCCCAAGGCTTGAGGATCAGGACACATTTGAACCTTCGGGGTGCCTGGCCCGCCCCCGCATGGAGACTACCAAATGAATGAGATGAGCAACCTCTTCAAGAATCAATCGCCGTTGCCGACGTTTGATCAGATCAAGATCTCGCTTGCGAGCCCTGAGGACATCTATTCCTGGTCTTTCGGTGAGATCAAAAAACCGGAGACGATCAACTACCGGACGTTCAAACCGGAGCGTGATGGTCTGTTCTGCGCGCGCATCTTCGGTCCGATCAAGGATTACGAATGCCTGTGCGGCAAATACAAACGCATGAAGTACAAAGGCCTCATCTGCGAAAAGTGCGGCGTTGAGGTGACGTTGGCGAAGGTTCGCCGCGAGCGCATGGGCCACATCGAATTGGCGGCCCCGGTTGCCCACATCTGGTTCCT
>JAJFHI010000224.1 GCA_021775715.1 Hyphomicrobiaceae bacterium
AAGCTTTGCAAGAGCGGTCTGCCGCATACAAGAGTGCAGGTGTTGCTAGTCCAACAACAGCGGTCGCTGCAGCGCCGAAGGTCATAGCACCTGCACCTGTCGTTTCTGCTCCCGCCCCGCCTCCGACACCTTCAGTTGCGAACGCAGCCGTTGCAGCGCCGACACCTGTCCAGATTGCACAAGCCAATACCAATACCTCGACGAAAACAGATGATGGCTTTGCCGCAACTGTGACGCCATCGAAAGCGCCGGCGGCGACGGTTAAGCCGGTAAAAAAACCCGTCAGCGACGCCTACCAGCCTCCAGAAATTAGAGCTGGCGATTTCACGGTCGGTATTCCAGCACGATATCAAACAACCGATAAGGCGGCGTATTCAGCTCCCGCCGCAGCACCAGCGGAAGCTGCCACGGTCGAGGCGCCAACGGCCAACCCAATTGAGGGTGTCAGTACGTTCTTCTCTAACTTGTTTGGATCTGTAACTGGAGCGGGGGAATCGGCCCAAGCTCCAGCCTCAAACTTCTCAGGATCTTCATCTCAACTCGTTTCAGGGACTAATCCCTCGCGGCCCGCAACAGCAGTCTCCGCCTGGAATAATGCAACTGAGATTACAACCGGCTCAACACCAAACAAGCCGCGCCCGACAAAGGTAGCAGCAGTAATTCCGCGCAAGACCTCCCCGGCGCCGAAAAGGACCGCTCCAAAGCCGACGCGGACGTCAAAGCCATCAAAGCCCGGTGGTCGTTATGGTCTACAGGTGGCCGTGTTGAAAACGCGCCAGGAGGCTGAGAGCTTGGCCGCCAAATTGATGCAGAAACATGGCGCTAAGTTTGGTGCCCGTTCGCCAGCGATTGAGGAGCAGGTTTTTGGCAATATGGGCACGTTTTATCGCGTTCAGATCGGTGCTTATGCAAGCACGCGTGAGCCGAAGTCGGTTTGCTCGAAGATCGCCGGCGACGGCTACGATTGTTTTGTGGTCGAGAAATAGGTCCGCCCTTCAAGTCAAGGTCCGCACTGCTACAAGTCCCTTCTAAGCCAGGGTACAGTCAGCTTTTTCGAATTGATTCCTGCTCCATAGGTGTTTCTCCCGTGGTATAGCGACGTGATCCTACCGTAGGCCTTTTTTTCTAGGAGGCCCTATGTGAGACTGTGCCTTTATCGTTGAAAAAAACCAGACAGCGGTGCTGACCCGAAAGGCCAGTTCTGTTTGTGGACACGGACATGATTGACAGGCCTGAAGCGGCAGACACGAAAACCGAACCGTCCAACTCTGATCAAGGGTTAAGCGCCAGCCTGCAAAGACTGACGGAAGCTCATGGCGATTCCGATCTCAGGATCGGCGCCCGGCTGCGCAACTATTTCCTGACGGGGCTGTTGGTTGTCGGTCCCGTGACCATCACAATCTACATTATCTGGTGGTTCATCAATGTCGCCGATGCCTGGGTCAAACCGTTTGTTCCCGGAATTTATTTGCCCGAAACCTATCTGCCCTTTGCTGTACCGGGCATCAGTATCCTGTTCGGCATTTTTGGTCTGACTGTTATTGGAGCGCTCACAGCAAACCTGTTGGGCCGCACCCTTGTGAGCTATGGCGAGCAGGTCTTAGGGCGCATGCCGATTGTGCGCAACGTCTATAATGCCTTGAGGCAGATTTTTGAAAGCGCGGTCAGTGCGACGGGGCCGAGCCCAAGTTTTCAAAAAGTCGGTCTAATTGAATTTCCCTCAAAGGGTCTGTGGTCGGTTGTTTTCGTGACGGGTGAGACCTCCGGTGAAATTCAGGCCCTCGCACCGGGCGGTGAAAGCGATTTACTGACAGTCTTCATGCCAACAGGGATCGTACCGCCCCAGGGGTTCATTTGTTTTGTGCCACGCAAGGATGTCACCCTCTTGCAGATGACCTCCGAAGACGCTGCCAAAATCATTATTTCAGCCGGCATGGTGACACCGGATTATCAGGCACGTTTGAATCAGTTGGCGGCCAAGGCGCGTGCTGACGAGATGGTGAAGACGGCTGGAAAGGCGCTCGCCGACGCTGAGCCACCAAGCGCCACTCCGCCGTCAGGCTCCAGCACCAAGCGTAGCAAACTCCGCCGTCGTGCCCGTTTGAAGTCGTGAAATTGTACTGTTGACTTAAGCCGCGCGGAACAGTCTGACCGCTTCGTCGCATTCAAACAGGTAGAGCAATTGACGCAGAGCGTTACCCCGTTCGGTCAACAGTTCCGGATCACGTTCAAGTATCAATTGCGCATCGTCACGCGCCGCGCCAATCAGCATGTCGAAGTCCGGAACATCGGCGATGCGAAATCCTGGTAATCCACTCTGGCGCGCGCCCAGAACTTCGCCGCCACCGCGCAATTCGAGATCCTTCTCCGCAATCAGAAAGCCGTCGTCAGTATCGCGCATCATGTCGAGGCGGGCCCGTGCGGTTTCGCCAAGCGGTGCTTTGTAAAGTAGCAGACAGTAAGACTGGCGATCACCACGGCCGACACGACCGCGCAACTGGTGCAACTGTGCCAGGCCATAACGCTCGGCATGTTCGATCACCATAACGCTGGCGTTCGGGACGTTGACGCCAACTTCAATAACCGTCGTTGCAACAAGAATTTTGAGCTCGTTGTTGGCGAACGCCTGCATCGTCTTGTCTTTGGCAGCGCCCGCCATTGCGCCATGCAGCAGGCCGACGGTATCGCCGAAGATCTGTGCCAGGTGGGCGTGGCGTTCTTCCGCGGCGGCCAGATCCGTCTTGTCCGAGCTTTCGATCAATGGACAGACCCAGTAAACTTGTGCTCCCTGGCTGAGCGCACGGCGCAAACCGTCGATCACATCTTCAAGCTTTTCGGTCGAATATTTTGTGGTCACGATGGTCTTTCGACCTGCCGGTTTCTCCGTCAGCTTGGAGACGTCGAGATCGCCATAGTGTGTCATTAGCAGCGTGCGCGGAATTGGCGTTGCCGTCATCACGAGCACGTTGGCGCCGCCATCTTTTCCTTTGCTCTGCAGGGCAAGCCGTTGGTGCACCCCAAAGCGGTGCTGTTCGTCGATGACTGCAAATGCAAGATCTTTGAAAGCAACTTCTGCCTGGAACAACGCGTGTGTGCCAATTAGGATGTCGATCAACCCTGCCTCAAGTGCGGCCAGGATATCTTTGCGAACCTTGCCCTTTTCGCGGCCTGTTAGAAGCTCGATACGCAAGCCTGCCGCTTTTGCCAAAGGGGCAATTGTCTCTTCATGTTGACGTGCCAGCACTTCCGTCGGCGCCATCAACGCAGCCTGTGCACCGCCTTCAACGGCCGCCGCCATCGCCATCAATGCGACCACTGTTTTGCCCGAACCAACGTCGCCCTGTAAGAGACGCAGCATGCGTCGCGGTGCACTCATGTCTTCACTGATTTCGTGCAGCGCCTGGACTTGAGAGCTGGTCAGCTGAAATGGCAGTGCTTCGCGAATGCGGTTGCGGATGCCGCCATCACCTGTAATCGCGCGGCCACGTTGTGCCTTGAAACTGAAGCGCACGAGCCCGAGCGCCAACTGTCCAGCCAACAACTCATCGTAGGCCAGACGTTGACGTGGCAATCCACCCGGCGATATGTCACCCGCGTCGTCCGGGCGATGAACACGCCTGAGCGCTTCGTTTATCGAGGGCCACTTGCGTTGCGCTAGCCAGTCCGCTTCCTGCCATTCCGGAAGCTGCGGAAAAAAATCAACAGCTTGTCGTGTTGCCTTTTGTAAAACCTTACCAGATAG
>JAJFHI010000225.1 GCA_021775715.1 Hyphomicrobiaceae bacterium
GAAGGATTCGATTTGCTTGAAACATACTGTAAGAATCGGGCAGCGATGTCACGGTCACCTGGGACGTTTTAGCGTTGTTTGTTCGTCACTGTTGGCCAAATTCACCGGTCCACCTTCGCGAACCGGACGATCCGCAAACCGTGAAAAGCTCGAAACGCGGTCGTACATGACGATTGCGCCTGCCATTGCGACATTGATGCAAAAACGCGTCGGGATTTTTATTATGTAGTCGCAGCGTTCCTGAAGGGCTGGTGAAAGCGAGCCGAGTTCAGGGCCAAGAACGTAGGCTGCCCGCATCGGATGGCGAAAACTTGGCAGATCGATAGCATCGTCCACCAGCTCGATGCCGACAAGTTTACAGCCCTCGGGCAGTGCCAATTTGTCCAATGTGTCCCAGTTGTAGTGCGGCAGATGATCCTGGCCCTTTGACGTGTCGGCGCGGGCTTCCAAGGCCTGATACGTAGCACCAACAGTGAATGTGTAGCTTGCGCCAAATCCATGCGCCGATCGCATCAGATTACCGAGGTTGAGCGACTTCGATATCCGCTCGGCCCCAATCACAAAGTATCCACGCGGCGTCGGCGGCCAGTTTTTTACGGTCATTCAATCTCTCCGGGGCACCTGTCTTGAGACGCGGTCTAACGATGTATGTGGTGATTTGAAAGCTTGCAGCACATGCAAGAGGCGTTAAACCTCAGACCCGAAAACGCAAATCCAACAATAGGTCGCAGAAGAGGTCTCACATGAAAGCGGTGTTGTGCAAGAGCCTGGACGGACCATCAGCATTGGTGATTGAGGATCTGCCAACACCAGAGGCGGGCCCGGGCGAGGTCATGGTCGATGTTGCTGCCACCGCGTTGAACTTCTTCGACACTTTGATCACACGCGGCAAATATCAGCTGAAACCTGATCTGCCGTTTTCTCCTGGCGGAGAGATAGCTGGCGAGGTTGCAGCGTTAGGCCCGGGGGTCACGGGGGTTGCCGTTGGCGACCGCGTTGCGGCCTACGTTGGCTGGGGTGGCGCTCGTGAACAGGTTGTGGTGTCGGCTGACAAACTTATTCCGATCCCGGATGGTGTTAACGACGAGGTCGCGGCTGGTGTCAGCATTACTTATGGCACGGCACTGCATGGACTTCTGGATCGTGGTGCTTTGCAGCCGGGGGACAATGTGGCGGTGCTCGGTGCGGCGGGTGGCGCCGGCCTCGCAGCTGTGGAAGTTGCAAAACTCTACGGTGGCCGGGTGATTGCGGTTGCCTCATCGGACGCGAAACTGGAAACTGCGCGCCAGAATGGCGCCGAGCTCTTGGTCAAAGCCGACCCGGAAACGCTAAAAGCAGAGCTAAGGAACGTCACGGATGGGCGCGGTGTCGATATCGTTTACGACTGTGTTGGCGGAGACCTAGCAGAACCGGCACTACGGGCCATGGCTTGGGGTGGCCGATTTCTTGTTGTCGGCTTTGCATCCGGTGGCATTCCAAAGCTGCCAGCAAATCTATTGTTGGTTAAGGGCTGCGCGGCGGTTGGCGTTTTCTGGGGTGAGGCTGTGTCGCGCGATCCTGCTGGACACCGTTCCAATATGACCCGTTTGTTTTGCGAAATCGCAACAGGACGCCTTTTGCCGAAGATTCACGGGACTTTTCCGTTGTCGGAATTTGTCCCGGCGTTGGAAATTTTAGAAAAACGCCAAGCGGTTGGGAAAGTTGTGATCAAACTTGCATAAAAAGTCATTGGTCTTTGATAATAGTGAATAATGTTATGCCGAAACGAGGGTTGGCAACGCTTTGATGCCGGTGTACTGGTCCGGACGCAGCCTTTCGAGGTTGCGGGGTTGGATCATGGTGGTTTCGCGTCGTGCAGTTGCGCAGTCAAAATTCTCTTTTTTCCGCGCGATTTTTGCGGTCGAAGCGTGTCCGCATCGTATTGGTGATGGCGGGTCTTGGATTCGCAAGTTTGCACGCGGCGGCTGACGCCCTGACGGGTGCAGCGCTCGTCAGCCAGGAAGCGCCTGTTGCGACCAACACAGCCAACTTCGCCAATGAATTCGGACCACAAAACCGATCCGAAAAAGACGTCTGGGTCGGTGGTGTTTTCTCCGGCCAACGACGCGTCAACAATGTCCCCGATGTTGCCCAAGCCGAAGCTCAAAAACTTTTTTACGGGTACCGGACGATGGGGCTGGGTTCCGGCGGGACAACTACGACCCCGCGCGACCGCTCGAATGAACAGGACGCTGCAACAACGGCTACATCCGAATTAGCTCTTGCTGCGAACAAACCACTGCGCCGGGTTCGCATTTCAACGCGCCGCCGCTATCGCACAGTGTGTGTACGCTTGTGTGATGGTCACTACTTTCCAATCAGTGAGTCGACTTCGTTTCATAACTTGAAACGGGATGAAGCCCGGTGTCAGGCCCGTTGTGGCACGCCTGCGAAGCTTTACATTGCGCCTGCCGGTATGGACCCACAATCTGGACGGACCAAGCTGGTTTCGATTTCCGGTGAGCCTTACATTGGGCTCAAGACCGCCTTTCTCTATCGGACGAAACGGGTCGCCAGTTGTTCCTGCCTCGCGCCACCGGATTCAACGCGTGCGCGTGAACGCCATGTAGGATACGCAATCAAGAGAATGGACGCCGTCACGCAGCGGTTGGCTCAAATTGATGCCCGACGCGGCAATCAATCTCGCGTCGCCATAAAGACGGAAAGGCTTGGGCAAAGCCACCGCTACAGCTCAAATCGCCAACCACACTCAGCACGCTTTGCTGCCGCGCGTTCTTCTACACTGAGACCGAGAAGGCGTCCGGCCGCCAGACACCAGCCACGACGATAGGCTCTGGGATGGCGGTCATTCGGTTGATCGATCACAATCGGGCAAGGCGGTTTGGATCAAAATTGCACATTTTTTATTGCCTATTTTGTCCGCAAACGTAGTGGACGTAGACCTTTAACATATTAAAAACACTGGATATTTACCCGACCGGCTTCTACTGGAGGCATGTTGGTTCGAAAACGCGTGTTCAGACTTTATTTGCCAAATGAACCCCATACTGGCGCGACGTCAGGACCGTCATGTTTGGTGGCCGGGCGTTGTGTGTTTTGTCGTTGGTGTTTTTGGCTGACGTCGCCCAATGCGTATCTGTGGGTTTGTTGTATGCGTTTGAATACCCTTGCAGCGCGTTTCGTCGTTGCCGTTGGAGCTGTCTTATGCGTCGTCAGTGACGCTGAAGCTCAATCATTCTTCCAAAGCTTATTTGGTGGCGGCTCTAAAAAGCCGGTCGTTCGCGGGCCCCAACAAGTACGTCACATGAATCCACGGCATCTGAATATGCATCGGTCTGCGGTCAGTCGCCGTAATCAATCGGCTGCGGCTATGCGGCATAGGAGGTCGCGATCAGGTGGTCGCTATCGCACGATGTGTGTGCGCATGTGCGATGGGTATTACTTCCCCGTCAGTTCCAAGGTTGGCCGTAACAAGTTCAGCCGCGATTCTCGCACCTGCAAGTCGCGCTGCGGTGAGGAGGCAAAACTATTTTATCATTCCGCCGGTACCGGAAAGGTCGACAGCATGGTCGATCTATCAGGGCGAAGATACAAAAGCCTCGACGTCGCTTTCCGCTATCGCAAGAATTTGGTCAAAGGTTGTGCGTGCCGGCCGTCGCCGTGGTCGTTTGCTGAGCGGGCGCGTCACCAGGGGTATGCAGCGAAGATCGAATTGGCCGAGCTGGACCAAGGCGGCGGTGGCGTCACCAACGCCGTTGTTGCGGGTGTTTATGAAGAAACCAAGAAACCAGACAATATCGATCTTACGGTCGGGGACCAAGACGCAACTGGCGCTGCAGACGACCAATCCTCGACAATTGAGCAGTCTGACACAGTGACGACCGCAGCGTCTATTCGAGATGATCTACCGTTTGTAGCTATGAAAAGACGGTCTTCTGCACGGGCCCACAATGATGCACGGCAAAAGAGGAAACGCAGGAAAGCGAAAGAGCGCACTGTAGCCCGTGCGCGCAAGAGGCCTAACGCGCCGCGTCGCTCACCATCTAAGAAGAAGCAAACCGGCTTCAGTTTTTTTGCACCGTCGCCGGGCAAATACCGCTATCCGGGCGATTGATCGTCGTTAGCCGGCGTCGAACTCTTCCAGGTTGGCGTAGTCGCCGCCAAGCAATGAAAATGAGTCCTCGCTGACATATGGACCGCCGCCGGTATGGGGACGTGAGGAATACAAATCAAATTCGGTGACGAAAAAAGCGCTCGAGCGAAACGCACCATGCCGGCTGAGATAGCGGGCTAGAAGATCCGGCCGCGGGCGGTTCAAGCGCGCCAACGTAACGTGGGGCTTGAACACCCGGCGAGTAGGTGGAAGCCCTGCTGCAACAGCTGCTCTTTCGTTTGCCCTGGCCAGTGCATCAAGAGTTGGATTGGCCGCAACACCTGCATAGAGCGTGTGTGGTTGCTTGCCGCCGAAGGTATCGAGACCGGTCAAACGTAGCAAGAATGAATCGATCGAGACGCCGGCCAGCATATCGCTGAAATCGCTCGCCGCACGGTTATCGATATCGCCCGCAAACCGCAAGGTCAGGTGGAGGTTGTCAACGTCAACCCATTGGCTGCCTGGTAACGGCGCCTCAAGCACGGATAGCTGATCGCGAATGGCTTCGGGAAGAGCAATTCCGGTGAATAGACGTGGCATGATGGAGCGCTTTTTCTTTAGGGCTGAACCAACAGTAACGCTTGTAGGTGAGGGTAGTATTACGCTTGGCGGCCGCTCTAACAACTATCCTTTTTGCGCTGCTGTGGCTTTGCGCACACGTAAAATCAATTCCTCAACCTTGGGCAAAATACGTTTCACGATAACTGCAACGCCTTCTGTGGTTGGATGCAGTCCGTCAGGCTGGTTGAGCTTTGGATTACGTGCGATGCCTTCGACGAAAAAGGGATAGAGCAAAGCGCCATGTTTCCTAGCAAGATCTGGATAGATCGGTGTCGCGACTTTCTCGTAGTCACCACCCCAGTTTTGCGGGCTGATCATGCCGGCAAGCAATACAGGTTTGCCCTTCTCAGATATCCTGGTCAGGATCTTATCCAAATTGGCACGCATGATCGCCGGATCTATGCCGCGCAGAAAATCGTTGGCGCCCAATTCAACAATCACTGCATCGCTGTCGTCGGGTATCGCCCAGTCGAGGCGGGCAAGACCAGCAGCCGTTGTGTCGCCTGATACGCCAGCGTTGATCACGGCGACATTGTGACCTTTGTCGCGTAGCGCTTTTTCAAGCTGCGCCGGGAACGCGGCAGATGCCGGCAGCTGAAACCCTGCCGTCAGGCTGTCGCCGAATGCAACAATTTTCATGGGTGTGCCAGTGTCTGTGACTGTTTTCTCTGGATTTGATGGGTTGCCTGCGACGGCTGTTGTCGCGGCCCAAAACGCAACACAGAAAAGTGTTACATTGAATTTAGCTGTAAGAGTCCCCAACTTGGAGAACGATTGTTGGGGCATTGCCAATCCCTTTTCGAATTTCGGGTTATAGATCTAGTCGACGGTCAAGGCCGTTTACGTTTCACCCGACAGTGCGTAACGACACCGCGTTGCATGACGTAAACATTCCAGCCCCCGGCGACAAGGCCCACACGTGATGTCGACCGAACCAGGAGCCGCCACTTCGTGTCAATAAATTCACACCCCGTTGTTTCACTCGAAGATGTTCGTTTGACGTTGACCAGCCGTGCAGGCCCGGTGGAGATTCTCCGTGGCCTCAACCTCGAGATCGAAAACGGAAAATCTGTTGCGATCGTTGGCCCATCGGGATCTGGAAAAACATCGTTGCTGATGGTACTGGCGGGTCTTGAGCCGGTAACGGCCGGCCGGGTTGAGGTGGCAGGTCAGGCATTTGCCGGATTGGACGAAGATGCGTTGGCGCTCCTGCGCGGGCGGAATATCGGTATTGTGTTCCAATCATTCCATCTTGTGCCAAC
>JAJFHI010000226.1 GCA_021775715.1 Hyphomicrobiaceae bacterium
AGTTTGAAGCGCATTTGAAGAACACCTGGACATAACGTGCGTGGCGAACATCGCCGGAGTGGTTGTCAATAACGGCGCAATTTCATTGTAGTCAGGCGCGCGCATCGCGTTCGGCCGCGGTAAAAAAGGCCTCTCGTATCGGCGGCCAACTCGGTCTATAACGTTGGCATGAACACACTGGAAAAAATCACGCCTTCATCAAAGGTCACCGTCGGTTCTGTCACGTTTGCCAATGATGCGCCGATCGCAGTTTTTGCAGGCCCTTGTCAGATGGAGAGCCGGGCGCATGCGCTCGAAATGGCGGCGGCATTAAAAGAGATTGCAGCCCGACTTAGTCTTGGGCTGGTCTATAAGACATCGTACGACAAGGCGAACCGCACTTCTCTTTCAGGAAAACGCGGTTTGGGATTGTCTGCTGCAATGGACGTCTTTGCGGAAATTCGCGAGACAACCGGCTTGCCGATTGTCACCGATGTGCATGAGGCCGCGCATTGCGCGGACGTTGCCAAGGTTGTCGATGTTCTACAGATCCCAGCGTTTCTGTGCCGCCAGACGGATCTGTTAGTTGCAGCCGCCAAAACCGGTGCTGTGGTGAAAATAAAAAAGGGTCAGTTCCTGGCACCGTGGGACATGAAAAATGTCGTCAACAAAGTTGTTTAATCCGGCAATTCAAATATCTTGTTGACCGAGCGCGGTGCATCTTTTGGTTACAACACACTTGTCACCGATATGCGCGCTTTGCCCATCATGGCTGAGACCGGTTGCCCGGTAATTTTTGACGCGACACATTCCGTGCAGCAGCCGGGCGGGCAGGGGACGTCCTCGGGGGGCGATCGCCGTTATGTGCCGGTGTTGGCACGCGCTGCTGTTGCAGTTGGTGTCGCGGGGCTGTTTATTGAAACGCACGAAGACCCTGATAACGCACCGTCTGATGGGCCCAACATGGTGCCGCTCGCCAAGTTCGAAGGTCTTATGCGCGATCTGATGGCCATCGACCGGGTTGTCAAATCTCAATCCGCATAGCGGCACGAAAAGTCGCTGACAAAAAAGGAGCGCGGCTGAGAAACCAGCACACGCTCCAATTCGTCCTGAAAGGGTTGCCGCTTAGGCTTTGCGGCTATGTGACCAATCCAATTGGAAAGCCGTCACGTAATCAATGGTCAAGCAGAGCAACAACGGTATGCATCGGGCCGCCGTAGGTCCCGAGGCTTGCGCTGCGACTCATAGTTTCCATGCAGAAGCGGTCATTGCAGACCGGCTGCTGGGATTGAGCGGCGGCACCAAGCGTCGCCATACTCATTGTTGCGATGAAGAGCCCGAAGGCCAAAACGCAGGACAGATGTCCTGCAGCACGAAGAGCAAGTTCGAAAGTCACGTGGAAGACTCCTTGTGGCTTCGCGTTACACATACACACTTAAAGACACAGTCAAATTTGGGAGAGAGAGGTCTTAAAAGCGTATGGTTACCGTGCGTCAACTTTCGTTAACAATGTCTTAATCCTAACAGATTCTTACATTGGTTGGCGATCCTGCAGTGCAACAATTCGTACAGGGCAAGGCGCATTCGCATGTGCGAAATTGAGTTTGTGTATGCACCTTGAGGGGAAGCTTGTTGTGAGAATTGCGGTTGTCGGATCGGGCGTCACGGGATTGGGTGCCGCCTGGTTGTTGTCCAAGACCCATGACGTGACGTTGTTTGAAGCCCAGGATCGTATCGGTGGGCATTCCAATACCGTCGTTGTCGAGGAGGCGCAGCGGGCCACGCCCATTGATACCGGGTTCATCGTCTACAACATCGCCAGCTATCCAAATTTGATTGCCCTTTTTGCCCATCTCGATGTGCCAACGGCACCAACCGAAATGAGCTTTTCCGTTTCAATGGAGAACGGCGCCTACGAGTATTCCGGCAACGGCTTGCGCGGGTTGTTTGGCCAGTATCGCAACATATTGTCGGTCGAACATTGGCGCATGGTGCGCGATCTGATGCGGTTCTTCAAACAAGCGAGTTCTGATGACGCAACGCGCATTGACCCTGAGGTGTCGCTTGGAAAGTGGCTTGTCGCGAACGGTTATTCGGATGCGTTTGTCCAGCGCCATATCTTGCCGATGGGGGCTGCGATCTGGTCGACACCAGCCAACGAAATGTTGGCCTTTCCAATGGCAGCGTTTGCGCGTTTTTTTTCCAACCATGGTTTGTTGCAGGTCGCCAATCGTCCGCAATGGCGCACGGTGGTTGGTGGTAGCAAAGTTTATGTCTCGCGCATTCTGGATGATTTCTCCGGTAAAGTAATCAAAGGCGATGGTGTGGCCCGCGTCATGCGATCGCCGTCCGCGGCCGAGATCACCACGGTGAGCGGTCATACAGAGGCATTTGATGCCTGCGTGCTGGCGTGTCACGCCGATGAGGCCTTGGCGTTATTGGGCGATCCGACCAAAGCAGAACAAAACCTGTTGTCGAAGTTTCGCTACGCAAAAAATCGTGCCGTACTGCATCGTGATCGCAGCCAAATGCCGGTGCGCCATCGTCTTTGGACAAGTTGGAATTACCTCAGCACCAGCGTTGAGGTAAACCAACGCCTGGCAGTGACATACTGGATGAACAAACTGCAGCCGCTCGAGACGTCGCATGACTACTTTGTGACGCTAAATCCGATTGTTCCGGTCGATCCTGACAAAACAATCAAACAGGTCGACTATACGCATCCGATATACGATGCTGGGGCCATGGATGCGCAACGCGATCTTTGGACGTTACAGGGAAAACAGCGAACTTGGTTTGCGGGAAGTTATTTCGGCTATGGCTTCCATGAAGACGGGCTGCAGGCAGGACTTGCGGTTGCTGAAGACCTTGGAGGACGTTCGCGGCCTTGGAATGTGCCAAACGCTAGAGGCCGCGTGTTG
>JAJFHI010000227.1 GCA_021775715.1 Hyphomicrobiaceae bacterium
ATAGTCGTAACCCAGAAGTCCCAGGAACGGCATCACCAGATAAAGCTTGGTGCACTCCTGGTTGGTGCAGGCCGACATCATCCCAACCGAGCGTTTGGCTATGGCCATCAGGCCGGTGCGCAGTTCGCTAGCTTTCGTCATATCTCAGATTTCCCAAACGTGCCCGAAGGTGCTTCGCGTTATGCCGATCAACCGACCAACTGGACGAAACGAATCACCGCTAGTTTCTCATGCGAACCAGGGCATGCGAAGCAGTGCTGGTGTTTGCGCCCCACTCGCCTGGGGAAAGATTGTGTAGAAATTTCAATATCAATGATGCAGTCGACTGCTGGCTGATGTTTTGCGGGCGTTTGTCGCGGGTTGAATTTGAGCAGTGGGCGGAAAATGACAGGTTGGCACCTGTTGAAAACCGCACCTGTTTTTTTTGCCGATGGATTTAGGTGCTGAGTTTGGCCAATGCTGCCAGGATCGCATCACCCATCCCATCGGTGCCGACCTGGGTCATGCCGTCCTGCATGATGTCGCCGGTGCGAAGCCCTTCGTCGAGCACGCTGGCGACGGCCGCATCGATCAGGTCAGCCTCCGTCGCCATGTCCAGTGAATAGCGCAGCGCCATGCCGAAGCTGGCAATCGTTGCAATCGGGTTTGCGAGGTTCTGACCAGCGATGTCAGGTGCCGAGCCGTGGACCGGTTCATACAGCGCCTTGCGACGCCCGGTTTTTTCATCTGGTGCGCCAAGAGATGCTGATGGAAGCATGCCAAGTGAACCGGTGAGCATGGCGGCGGCATCAGAGAGCACATCGCCAAACAGGTTGTCGGTTACGATGACGTCGAACTGCTTCGGGTTGCGCACGAGCTGCATGGCGCAGTTGTCTGCAAGGATGTGCTCAAGTTTTACGCCACTGCCGTCGGCCTTGTGGGTTTCCGTCACGACCTCATGCCACAACACACCGGTGCGCATAACGTTGCGTTTTTCAGCCGAATGGACGGTGTTGCCACGCTTTGCTGCAAGGTCGAAGGCAACGCGGACGATACGTTGTATTTCGCCTGTCGTGTAAACCGTCGTGTCAACAGCGCGCTTTTCACCATTCTCAAGTGTTACAATCTCTTTCGGCTCGCCGAAGTAGGTGCCGCCGGTCAGTTCGCGCACGATCAGAATGTCAAGGCCTTCGACAAGCTCACGCTTCAGCGATGAGGCGTCGGCCAATGCTGGGTAGCAGATCGCAGGACGCAGGTTGGCGAAGAGGTCGAGATCCTTGCGAAGGCGCAGAAGGCCGGCTTCTGGGCGGATTTCGTAAGGGACATGGTC
Source organism: Hyphomicrobiaceae bacterium (assembly GCA_021775715.1). Classification (GTDB taxonomy): domain Bacteria; phylum Pseudomonadota; class Alphaproteobacteria; order Rhizobiales; family Hyphomicrobiaceae; genus JAJFHI01. The sequence continues at coordinate 1,310 of JAJFHI010000227.1, forward strand.
CCACGTCGGCCCGCCGACGGCACCGAAGATTATCGCGTCAGCCGCATCGGCCTTTGCCATCGTTTCATCCGTCACTGCAACATTGTGGGCATCAATACAGGCGCCACCGACGAGTTCCGTTTCAGTTACAAACGTGTTGTCGCCGCCGCGATCGTTAAAGAAAGCGATGATACGTTCGACCTGCACCATGGCCTCAACACCAATGCCGTCACCGGGCAACAGAAGAAGTTTATGTGTCGTCATTGTCGTGGTTCCGTTTGTTGGCCCGCAGGTTGGAATTGCAGCGGTGATTTGGTTGTTGATCTTGCGCGCGTCGGTTGCGCTCTAGGTCGCTTCAACGAGGTCTTCGCGTTCTCCGACAGCACCGTCTTCGGTCAGGTGATAAATGATTGGCACGCCGGTAGCGACTTCCTGCTCCAGGATTTCTTCCCGTGACAAGTCCTGCAAATGCTTGATAAGCGCGCGCAGTGAATTACCGTGGGCTGCAACAATAACGTTGCGACCGGTTTTGAGAAGTGGCCGGATTTCGCTCGTATAATAAGGCACAACGCGGTCGCCAGTGTCTTTCAGGCTTTCCCCACCCGGCGGGCGCACATCGTAGCTGCGGCGCCATTGATGGATCTGCTCCTTGCCCCATTTTTCGGCCGCGTCAGCTTTATTTAGACCGGCGAGGTCGCCGTAGTCGCGTTCGTTGAGCGCCTGATCGCGAACTGTTTTAAGACCCGTTTGACCAAGTTCTTCAAGCATCAGGTCAAGCGTACGGGTGGCGCGCTTCAAAACACTTGTGAAAGCAATATCGAATTTGAACTCGCGATTTTTCAGCAACTGACCGGCACGCCGTGCTTCAGCGATACCAAGTTGCGTCAGGTCGGGATCGCGCCAGCCTGTGAAAAGGTTTTTCTCGTTCCATTCGCTCTGGCCGTGTCGAACCAGCACAAGCACGTTTTTCATCGTCAGTTACTTCCTCGCAGTGTGAAAATTTGTCGGCTCCGCTTAGTCTGCGGTGTTTGGAATTGTGGCGGGCTAAAGCCCGAGGACGTCCTTCATCGAGAACAGGCCCGGTCCTTTGCCGTGACCCCAAAGGGCGGCCTTGACAGCGCCGCGTGCAAAGATGGAGCGGTCGCCCGCCAAATGGGTGAGCTCGATGCGTTCACCTTCACCAGCAAAGATAACAGTGTGGTCTCCGACAACAGACCCGCCGCGTAGCGCTTGCAGGCCGATGTCGCCGCGACGACGCTCGCCCGTAATCCCATCTCTGGAGCGAACGGCCGTTTCGGCAAGTGCAACATCGCGCCCTTTGGCAGCTGCTTCACCAAGCATCAAAGCGGTGCCCGATGGTGCGTCCACTTTATGCCGATGATGCATTTCGACGATCTCGATATCGAAATCGGCATCAAGGGCGGCAGCGACTTTTTCCGTCAGTGCCGTTAGTAGATTGACGCCAAGGCTCATGTTACCGGCTTTGACGATTGTCGCGTGGCGGGCAGCGGCGGCGATCGCGGCTTCGTCTTCGACCGAAAATCCCGTTGTGCCGATGATGTGGACGATGCGAGCATTGGCGGCGAGGCCTGCAAATTCAACGGTGGCTTTCGGTGCCGTGAAATCAAGAATGGCATCGACACGAGTGCACAGCTCAAGCGCGTCGCTCGTGACAGGAACACCGATCTCACCAAGGCCTGCTAACACGCCAAGGTCCGAGCCAATGGTTGGGTTGCCTCCCGGTTCGATACCACCAGCGATCGCGCAACCGTTGACGTCATGGACGGCATTCAGCAGGGCCCGGCCCATGCGCCCGGCAGCTCCCATGACGGCAATTCGCAAGTCGCTCATGTCAAACCTCAACGTGCTCGATGCTGGTACGCGAGCAATAGATGATCGGCCGCTATCGGCCACCAGGCCAAACCGCGGTTTTCAGTGTGACGGGGGTATACCAACAGTGGGCGGGGACCGAAAGCCTTCGATTGAAGATCGATGTGTGAAGCCGGTTCGGCTATCGGCAAAGGCGGCCTTATTGGATGGTATCGGGCGTCAGCGGCTTACTTTTTGTCGCGTTCGATGGCCGCAAGCAGGAGTTCACGGGCTTCGGCGGCGTCGCCCCAGTGGTCGATTTTGACCCACTTGGACGGCTCAAGGTCTTTGTAGTGCGCGAAGAAATGCTCGATTTGGCTGACCGTAATGTCCGGGAGGTCCGTGTAGTTGGCCACTTTGTCGTAGCGGCGCGTCAGCTTGGTGGATGGCACAGCGATTAGTTTTTCGTCGCCACCGCCGTCGTCTTCCATCACCAGTACACCGACAACACGGCAGTTTATGACGGCGCCCGGCGCGATGGCGCGTGTGCTGCAAACCAACACGTCGATGGGGTCACCATCTGCCGATAGCGTGTGTGGGACAAAGCCATAGTTTCCAGGGTAGCGCATTGGCGTATAGAGAAAGCGATCGACGACCAAAGTACCGGCTTCTTTGTCCATCTCGTACTTGATCGGCTCACCGCCGACAGGCACTTCGATAATAACGTTGATATCGTCGGGCGGATTATCGCCAATCGCAATGGCGTCGATGCGCATAGCCTGAAACTCCAGCATTAATTGTTGAGTAAAATGGCTCTCAATTGGCTTCTTTCTTCACGTCGCGGCGGCAAAGTGCAAGGGGCGTTTTGTCGTCTCACATAGTCAATTCGATGCAGGTTAATGCCGATTTGCAAGGGGGGGGTGTTCGGAGAGCCATGTGTTGGTTTATGGCGTTTGAACATGCTCCTGTTTGGTCGCGCCTGTCACGACCAAGCTAGGGCAACCTTCTCTAACTTGGCGCGGCCAATTCGGTCGATGGTGCTGGCGACAGGACGACCGCCACGTCGCCAGTAGAAGTCGATGGCGGATGTGTTGTCGATCAAGGCCCAGATTATCAGGCCGTTGAGGCTGCGCAGATCGAGTTCGTGGCGGCAGGATTCAAACAACAGTTCGCCAAAGCCGAGACCCTGATAAATTGGCGTAATGTAGAGTTCGTAAATCTCGCCTTGGTGTTTGCAGCGATGGCGCGCTGGACCAAACGTCGCGTAGCCTACGATCTTGCCATCAATCTCAAGCACGGAAATGGATTCACCGGCTGCAATCACACGCCGCCACCAAGTGGCGGTGCGCCGACGGATCATAAGGTCAAGATGAAGGTGGGGAATGATGCCAGCGTACGCATTGCGCCACGATTCATCAAACACGCCGACTAACGCCTCTGCGTCGGAACGCTGTGCTGCACGAACGCCAACATGTGAACTCGCACCTAACATAACCAAGACTATAGCGCGCGTTTTTCGCGTTTGGGACTTTTTATTTGGCTGTCGCAAAAGGTTGGTGAACGCGACGTCCGAAACTCAGACAATCGTTTTACGGTTGTGTCGTTCGGTTTTTAAGATGTGGTTTGCCCAATCCAATGCGGGCCGTCGTAGTGGACAAAAAATGCCCGGGCCAATCAGCCCGGGCATTTTTTTGGAAAGAAAGCTCCGAAAAACAAACGTATGCGTATTAGGGTTCGCTATTTACAGCGCCCCCGCATATTCAATTGCGTTTGCCAAACAATCAATTAGTTGACTGTTTTGATCTGTTCCATGGACTTCGTCGCAGCTTCATTCATTGTCTCGAATGTCTGCTTGGAAATCGTTGTGTAGAGCTCAAAAAGCTCTTTGGTCTGCGCTGTCATAACAGCGACCTGCTGCTGCATGAAGTCGGCCTGTACGCGAGCAGCCTCTGGCAGTGTCTTTGCGCTGGCGACGGCCTGGGCCGCGTCGAAAACAGCTTCAGTGTTGACGGAAGTGTTCTGCAGCATTTTTTCTGCGAGGGATTTTGTGCCGGCTTGCGTTGCAAGCATCACGTCCTCTACGACCTTGGCTTGGTCCTGAGCGACAGTGGCCATTTTGCCATAAGCTTCGCGGGTTTTCGCGACACTTTCTTCTGCCATGGCCTGAACGTTCTCAGGAATGCGGGCATCTTTTGCAGCCGAGAACATGTCCTGGGCCTGTTTTGTGAATTGCTCGTTCATCGGAATTTCCTTTTGAGGGGTTTCGGAAGCTTTCTCGAAGTAGAAACGTAAAACTCTCACTGAGGTTTTTGTGAAATCGCCTTACTCGAAAATGTGTCGTATGGCTCTGGTGCATGGACACTATAATGCAATGATCTATTGCGGCGCAACAAAATCATGCGGCTTCTTTTGTAAAAATTGTCACACCTAAATTTAAAGCCTTACCAAGCGCTTATGCGGCCAAAGTGCGAAGGGTGTGTGTATTTTTGAAAAAATTGTGCTGCAGATGCTCAGCAAATGTAGAGACAACTCAATGTGTTGCTACATTGCTATGCAAGGTGTGTAAACGTATCGCGGTATCCCATTGCAGAACGGTCGAAAAGTATATCCTGCGGCCTAAGGGGTCTGGCCAGCGCCATCCCTTCCAGCGACCGACAGCGCGACAATGCTACGTAGGCCTGGCCGTGCGCGAATGTTCCGCGTCCGAGATCGATATAGACACGGTCAAGTGTCAGTCCCTGTGATTTGTGAATTGTGAGTGCCCAAGCCAGACGCAACGGGAATTGTTTGAAAGTGCCGGCAATAGTCTCGACAATTTTTTCCTGTGCCGTATCGAATGCATAGCGGCGCTGCTCCCAGGCCACCGGCTCAATTTCATATTCCTTGCCTTTTATTTCAATCCAAACCTGTGTCTCTGTTAGACGCGCGACACGCGCGATCGTGCCATTGACCCACCGTCGGTCGGGATCGTTGCGGAGCAAAATGACTTTCGCACCAACTTTCAAGATCAGTTTGGTGTCGGTAGGTTGCGCGCTTTGATTGAAGTCACCAGTAACGCCGGCCTCATAGGTGATGGCTTCGCTCGGTTGGGCGTCGAGATAGGCCATGTTGATGCGCTGAGCGGCGGCGTTAGTTGGTGTGAGAATGACATAGGGATCACCTTCGCCGAGTGTGCGGATCGGATCGACACGGCCGTTGAGGAGTTCAAGATCCTCTTCTGTTGCTTCACCGTCGCGCACTAGGTTCAGCACGTTGACAAGCATTTCGTCATTCTGGCGAAACACGTGGCCGAGTTCGATTAACGCCGTGCCGGCGTCTTCCTGTAGCGAGCTAACGGAGAAAAAGAACGGCCCGCCAAATTCTTCATGGAGGTGCCGGGCAACCTCTGCTTCCTGCACGACTGGTGGCAGCTGATGCAAATCACCAAACAAAATGAGCCTGACGCCACCGAACGGCTCCTTCGGGCGGCCACGGTTGAGCCT
>JAJFHI010000228.1 GCA_021775715.1 Hyphomicrobiaceae bacterium
TTGCAGCGGTGTCCCGCCGGAATAGCGGACATTGCGCAGGATTTGCGGAACGCGCTCAAACCGTTTGCAAACTTCGCTTACAGGACGATCCATCGACACGACGACCGCTAATAGTTGTAGCGCTGACACAAGTCCGTCGCCTGTTGTCGTGAAGTCGGACAGTACGATATGCCCCGACTGTTCGCCGCCGACGTTGTAGCCGTGTTTACGCATATGCTCGACGACATAACGATCGCCAACTGGTGTACGTGCCAACGACAAGCCGCAACCTTTCAGATGACGTTCTAAACCGAGGTTACTCATAATGGTCGCAACAATACCACCAGCGGCCAGTTTGCCGCGCTGATGCCAGCTTTCGGCGATCACGGCCATCAGCTGATCACCGTCAACGACCTCGCCTTTCTCATCGACAATCACCACACGGTCGGCATCACCATCCAAGGCAATACCGATATCAGCGCGAGTTTCACGAACCTTCTGGATCAATGCTTCAGGTGCTGTTGAACCGCACTTGTGGTTGATGTTCCGACCATCCGGGTCAACGCCAATGGAAATAACTTCGGCTCCAAGCTCCCAGAGTGCGGCGGGCGCCACAGCGTAACCAGCGCCGTTGGCACAGTCGATGACAATCCGCAAACCATTGAGTTTGAGATTGCGGGGCAATGTCCGCTTGGCAAATTCGATGTAACGCTCCTGCGCACTTTCAACGCGCTTCGCCCGGCCGATTCCACCTGGTGCCGCCAAGAGTTTGCTTCCGTCGCCGTCGATCAGCTCCTCGATTGCAAGCTCAGTCTCGTCGGACAGTTTGTAGCCGCTCGGGTCGAACAATTTGATGCCGTTATCATCGTACCGGTTGTGCGACGCGGAAATCATGACGCCCAGATCGGCGCGCAAAGACCGCGTCAGCATCGCAACAGCAGGTGTCGGCATTGGGCCGAGCAGAAACACGTCCATTCCAACCGACGTAAAGCCGCTCAGCAGTGCTGCTTCCAACATGTAGCCAGAAAGCCGCGTATCCTTACCGATGACGACCCGGTGGCGGTGGCTGCCGTTCTGGAACAGCTTACCCGCCGCCATCCCTACCTTCAGTGCCACCTCCGACGTCATCGGATGATGGTTCGCCAACCCCCGAATACCGTCTGTTCCGAAATAGCGTCGTTCCATACCCAAAGCCCTCACCCGTGAATTCTAACCGTCTAATCAAACCAGCAACTGCGATGTCTCAGACCCGTTAGCTTACTGTCCCTCTGGCCGCCCGCGTAAAAACACCAAGACCGCCTTCGTTTCCATTAACCAGAACCAGCCTGAGCGGTTGCGCAACAGAGCCACACCTCCGACTCAATATGCCGTGACAACCTCGCTGCCTGATATCAAAAACTGTGTGCCTTCTTTACAGTCACATCGTCCAGGCATCAGGCCCTGGCTGACATGTTATGCACTGCTACGTTGAAGCTTGCCTCCATGGTCTTTTCAAATTCCGGACCGATTTGATGTGCAAATCCATGGTCGGGCTTGAAATGAGGGCAATTCTGCCCTGGATGTGCCGTGTTTGAACGTTTCAAACACAGATCATCCCCGTTTTTTTGCCATCACGATGTGCAGAATACGGATGGTTGGCATATCTGACGGGCAGGACAAAACGGTCAAAGAAGAGTGGCCGGACAGAAAAATGCAGTGTTTCGGGCGCAGACATGGGCAAATCCGGTCTGGGCTTCGAGCACAAACGAACGTCTCTTTCTGTTTTGAAGAGACATTTGGGGGATTACTGGGTCGGTGCCCTTAAGCAGGTACGCAGACCCGATTTGAGTAATTGAGGAATTGAATGGCGTTCTTTTTGAGTGTAGCCAACCGCAAGGGCGGCGTGGGGAAATCGACGATATCGGTCATGCTGGCACATGCATTGACTGTCTGGGCTGGCAAAAAGGTGCTGATCCTGGATTTGGATTCCCAGTGCAACGCGTCACTTATTCTTATCGGTGGCCAAGGCTGGAGCGAAGCTCGCAAAGCTCATCGCACAATTGCCGATTATTTCTTCGATTTGTTTGACGGCAATTCCTTGAAGCCGAAAGACTATATCATCCATAACGTCGGCGACGTTTCCGACGCCAATGGCGCTGCCACGACATTGTCGCTGTTGCCGGGCTCGCTTCTACTGGAGGATGTCCAGGGCGAGCTGTTCTTGAAACAGGCCAGCCAAAGCAACGATCCTGACATCGTAGCAAACCGCGTGCGTGGCCGCCTCGAACAGCTGCTACGCCGCTTTGGCAACGAATTTGACGTCGTCATTCTGGATTGTCCGCCGGGACTGTCGTTTGCAGCACTTGCCGCGCTGAAGACCGCCGACAAGGTTCTGGTACCATTCCGCCCGGATTACGTCTCCCAACTCGCCGTTGACCGCGTCGCCCTGATCATTGAGGACAAGCGCCACTACGACGACCTGATCGAGATCCCAATTGAGAAACGGCGCTACGTCTGCTTGGCGAACTATGTCCGTGAAGGCAACGGCCGCGAGCGCACATTAATCGAGGAAATCGAGCTCGCGCACCCCGTTCTCGAAACCAAGCTGGCGCAACGTGACGGCATCGCCAATTCCTTTGACTGGATTTCCGAACGCCGGTCGATTGAAACAAAATATGGCGAAGCGACCGAAGATCTGC
>JAJFHI010000229.1 GCA_021775715.1 Hyphomicrobiaceae bacterium
CCAAGGCAACCGCCAGCACAGATCACACCAGCGGCGAAGCTCGGATCGTAGCGCGCGCGTAGCATTTGCGGGTAGGCAAGCAGTCCCATCAATGTGACAACAGCGCCGACAATGCCGGTAGCGGTCGCGAACACGGCGCACGTGAGGAGTGAAGCAACGGCCATCGATCCCGGTACGTTGCGGGCTGCGACCTGCAAGGTCGAAAACAATCGGTCGACGATGTTCGCCCGCTCGATAATGTATCCCATGAACAGGAACAACGGCACGGCGGTCAGAACATCGCTCGCCATAACCGAGTAGGTCTGGTTGGCGAAGAGATCGAATACGCCGTTATCAAATATCGTAGCAGCGTTGGCGTCGTAATAGGCGTAGTAGCCGAAGATTAGTCCCATACCCATGAGCGTGAATGCGATCGGGAAACCGAGCAGCACGATGATGATGAACAGCGACAGCATCAGGATGGCGATTTGCGGATCGGTCATCGTGCGCCGCCGTTACTCTTGGTGCCGGTCAGGATCTGTTCAACTTTTCCCTGGTCCTCAGCTTGGTGTTTCAACATTGTTTCCGTTTCTTCGACGTCGTCTATCAACGGTGGCCAGGCGCCAGTTCTCAGACAAATGATGCAGCGACAGAGCTGCGCCAGTCCTTGAATGAACAGCAATAGCCCGGCTGCTGGAATGATAAGTTTGAATTGCCAAATGGGTACGTTGTTCGGACTGAAGCTTGAAACTTCACCGGCGCCTCCGTTGTAGGTCATCGATTTGGCGGCGAAGTCCCAGCCGGCGAACATAAGTGTTGTGACGGCGGGAAAGAAGAAGATCAGATATAAAAAGAATTCGATACGCGCCTGCGTGCGTGGTTGCCACTTGTGATAAAACACATCGCCGCGGACATGTCCGCCGCGCGACAGCGTATAGGCACCCGCCATCATGAATAACGTGCCATACATGATGTAGCTGAGGTCGTAGGCCCAGGCACCTGAATCACTGAGAAACAGATTGTCCAACATGGGAAACTTCGTCACCAACTGAAACGCCCAGCCGTCGGTGTCGTCGAATACGTTTCTGACGAACACCTCATAGCCAATGCCGAGTGTCATCGCCATGACGCACCAGGCGAAGGCATGGCCGATCCAGGTCGACAGCATGTCTACGCCGCGTATGAACTCGTGCATGGGTCCTCCCCGTTTTGCAGTGCTGCCGTATTTCGGCAGTCCTTATTGTTATGACGCGTTTTGCAATTCCGACTGGCCTGAGATCATCAGCTTTTAAGCTTGCCGGGGAAGTAGTGGTTGTAGGCCTTTTTGAAATCGGCGGTATTGGTGTGTGAAAAGAAGCCGACGCGTTCGGCCCAGGCGCGCTGACTGTCGAGAACCTTTTTGAAGTAGGGATCGCGTTCAAGCTTGACCAAAACTTCGTCCCAGCTTTTGAGCTGAGCTTCCAAGACGCTGTCTGGCGTGCGTGAAACCGAGACGCCATCTTCGTTGATCAGGCCCTGGAGGTCTTTTGAGTAGCGGTCATAGGCCATGCCGAGGCTGGCAGTGCTGGCGGCTTCCGCTCCGTATTCGCATATCGCCTGAAGTTCCGGCGCGAGAGAATCGAATTTCTTTTTCGAATAGATGATCTCGAAAAATTCTGCCGGCTGGTGGTAAGACGCGAGCACGAAGTTCTTTGAGACGTTTTGCGCGCCAAGCTGGCGGTCGGCTGTTGGATTGTTGAATTCAAAGGCATCAATCACGCCGCGCTCGAAAGCTGGAATAATCTCGCCACCGGGAAGCTGTGTGACGCGCATGCCCATGCGTTGCATGATGTCGGTCGCGAGGCCAACCGTCCGGTACTTCATTCGCCGGAGATCTTTCAGATCTTTGATCTCTTTTTTGAACCAGCCAAGCGGTTGCGTTGGCATCGGCATTGTGAAGAAGCCGACGACATTTAATTTGAGAATATCCTGCACCAACTCGCGGTACAGCTCCTTACCCTGTGTCGATTGGATCCAGGCAAGTGTTTGGTTGGAATCGATACCAAAAACGGGGCACGTGCCGAACAATGATGCAGCTTTGTTTTTACCGTACCAATAGGCGGTCACGGTGTGTGCACAGTCAATTATTCCGGAATCGCAAGCGTTCTGAACCTCAAACGCTTTCACGACGGCACCGGCGGGCAGCAGGTCGAATTTCAGGCGGCCGCCGGACATTTTTTCACACCGCTCGGTGTATTGTCGGGCCATGTCCTGGAAAATGCCGGTGGCGCCCCACGAAGACTGCATCTTGAGAACGGTCGTCTCAGCCCGTGACACGTTCGGCATTGCAACTGTACCAGCGGCGGCGGTGCCGGCTGCTACCGCGCTTCCTTTCAGAAAGCGGCGACGTGATACACGCGTGGATTGTGCGTTATTCGACATTCCAGTAGGTCCTCCATGGCCGGTCCGTTGCCGGTCTTTTTTTGGTAGTTTACCGCATTTTTCTCGCGGCTCCAGTCGTCGCAGTTAGCATAGGGTGTTCTCAAAAAAATGGCAGCTCTGTTTGGTGGTGTTTTTTTGTGTCATTCAAATTTTAGCTGAATGCAGCGGCCGAGCCGCAGCCTGCGTACTGGCAGAGCTACCGAAAAATCTGGCATCTGTAGGTGAATCCATGTTGTTATCTGGCACCAGCGGTGGTTAGCCGTCGTAAATTAAATATAAGACAGCTTTGGATAAGACCGATGCCAGAAGTCTACGTTTTCGATGCCTATGGAACGTTGTTTGATGTGCATGCTGCTGCAGCGCGTCATAGCGAGGCTCTAGGGCCCAAGTGGCAACAGTTGTCTGATATCTGGCGCACGAAGCAGCTCGAATACACCTGGATCCATGCCGCGTGCGGACGTCATGACACATTTCGGAATGTGACGGTTCAAGGCTTGGACTATGCGATTGCGTCGGTAGGCGGCATTGCCGATGGTTTGCGTGATGACCTTATGACGGCCTACCACACGCTTGATGCCTACCCCGAGGTGCCGGAGGTGTTGGCCGCGCTTAAGTCTAAAGGTGCCAAGCTTGCCATTCTCTCGAACGGTGATCCCGACATGCTGGACGCGGCTGTGTCGTCTGCCGGGATCGGCACCATGCTCGATGACGTGTTGTCGGTTGAGGCGGTCGGAATTTTCAAGCCATCGATGAAGGTCTATGCCATGGCGACTGAGCGTTTCGGCGTGAAGCCAGGTGACATCTCGTTCCAGTCGTCGAACCGGTGGGACATCGCAGGCGGCAATGTGTTTGGCTTTGAGACCACGTGGATCAACCGGTCCGGACGACCGCAAGAGTATCCGAACATGCCAGCGACGCGGATGTTGTCTGATCTGCGAGGTTTAGTGGCGTAAGTTTAGAGTGGCCAGACCAGCAGGATCATCGGTACGCCAACGGCGACAACGATAATTTCCAATGGCAGGCCAAGCCGCCAGTAGTCGCCGAATTTGTAGCCTCCTGGTCCCATGATCAGCGTGTTATTCTTGTGCCCAATCGGGGTCAGGAAGGCGCAACTGGCAGCAACGGCGATGGCCATCAAAAACGAATCCGGATTGACGCCGAGCGTATTTGCGACTTGCAACGCGATTGGAGCTGCGACCAGAGCTGTGGCGGTGTTGTTTAAGAGGTCGGACAGCGTCATCGTCAAGGCCATAACGATTGTTAAAACCGCCCAGGGCGGCCACCCTTGAACCAGCTGGACGAGTCCGACGGCCAGGACTTGAGTGGTTCCGGAATTTTCAAGAGCCAGACCGATCGGTATCAACGAGCCGATCAATACAACAACAGGCCACTCGATGGTTTCGTAAAGTTGTTTCAACGGAACAATCCCGAACAACACGTAGAGGACTGTGACCAGTCCAAGTGCGACGGGCAGATAAAGCCAACCGATACTTGATACGGCGATGGCGGCGGCAAATATACCAGCGGCAAGGAATGCTTTGCTGTTGTCGCCAACCTCGAGGCCGCGTTCAGCAAGCGGCAGCATCGCCATATCTTCCATGAAGGTCCGCGTGTTTTTGCGCGGGCCCAACAAAAGCAAAACGTCGCCGGCCTGGATCGGAATGCGCCTGACGCGGCGTTGCAGGCGGCGGCCCTGGCGTTGTACGCCGATCAACCACGCGCCGTAGCGGTCGACCAGGTTCACTGATGCGCTGGTGCGTCCTTCGATAGGCGAACCAGGACGCACAACGACTTCAACCAATTCGAAGTCGGATGATTCCAATTGTTCTCGCTGGAGATCGGTCGGCACGTACGCGAGGTTGTACTCTTTGGCAAACTTGTCGAGCATTTCAGCCCTTGTTTCCAAAAGCAGTACGTCGCCTTCCTGGATTTTAACCCATCCAGCATGATCGGGCAGGCGGTCTTGACCGCGCATCACACCCAATAATTGGATTTCGGCGGCTTCGATGGCCTTTTCCACTTCCAGCAACGGCAGGCCTAAAAGTTTTGAGTCAGGATCAATGGTCAGCTCGGCAAGGTAGTCATCAAGTTTGAAAGCTTCGATTTCTTCGCCCTGGCCCACCTCGGGCTGTGGGATCAAACGCCATCCGATCAACGCGATAAAGGCAACGCCAGCCAATGCGCAAACGATGCCGACGGGTGCAAAGTCGAACATCTGAAAGGGGGCGTTCAATTCACGCTCTCGGAATGTCGAAATGATGATATTGGGCGGCGTGCCGATGAGGGTCACAAGACCGCCAAGGATCGTGGCGAATGACAGAGGCATCAGCGTCAAAGCCGGCGAACGCTTGGCCTTGCGAGCTGCTTCAATGTCGATTGGCATCAATAAAGCCAATGCACCAACATTGTTCATGATACCGGAGAGCGCTGCTCCGACCGTTGACATGATGGCGATGTGCGATGATACCGACCGTCCAGCCGCGGTGACATGGCGGGCAATCAGGTTGACCGCTCCAGAAGACGCAAGGCCGTAACTGACGACAAGTACCAACGCGATAATGATCGTTGCTGGATGACCGAAGCCAGCAAACGCCTCATCACCGGGAACGGCACCTACGATGACAGCGATAATGAGCGCACCGAAGGCGACGAGGTCATAGCGCCAGCGGCCCCATACCAACATTCCCAGCACACCGCCGAGCAGCGCCAGAACCACCGTCTGATCCGCGGTAAATGTCATCGAATAGGCCTCCCGTATCAAGCGCGTGTTTAAAAAGACGTCTGCTTCAAACACTTATGCACTGTGTCCTGATATCCGACGTCCCCGATACCACGAGGATGCATTCGCCGCAAAGGGGAGGCGTTTAAGGACTGCGCTGCTTTCAGTGCCAAAGCGGTAAATCGGCCTCATCTAGGCGCGCGAGAAGGTTGGCGGTGGTGAACTTCCTGTGTCGCGTCAGCCAGACATGCTTTTGTAGAGGCGCGTCAGACATTCTGCGACGCGGACGCTGTCGACCTCGTCTTTGTGGATGACTTCGTTGGCGCCGATATCGAGAAGTTCGTTGCGACGGTTGCGCGAAACCTGGCCGCTGATGACGACGATCGGCCCTTTGTACCCGGCACGTCTTAGGAACGGTATAGAATGTGAGGCTGTGTCAGACGGCTTGAGAATGTCGTCGAGAAATAACAGTTGCGGCATGTCGGCGAGAACGTAGTCCATCGCGATATTCAATGTTGGCGCATGTCGCAAATTGATGTCGTAACCGAACATCAAATGCAGGGTTGCCTTCAACCGATCTGCATCAGCTGCCTCGTCTTCAACCATCAGCACGTTTGTTAGCGCCGGGATGTCGCTGTGCAATCTGGCGACCCGGCTTCTCTTTGCCAGAAAGTCACCGCCCGAGCCTGATGAAGATGAGCCCATATATTTTCTCGTTTCGTCCCATCAATACGTTGTGCCTTGGGGGAGTGATCCCAATCTAGCCACGGTGCGCGGCTGGTAGGTCTTACCTTGACGATCCACAAATAACAATCCGATTACAATACAGTTCGACTTGAAGGACACAACCAACGAATAGATTTGCTGGTTACTAGAGTCGGTATTGTGGAAAATTTGAAAAATCAATACGAAAGACCCCGTTGCGGAGAGTCCGTCGGGATTACATGCGCGCTTGTGTTAGGTGCTTTCCAGATTGAGAGGCCAGTGGACAACAAACCGACTGCCACGAGTTGTTGTGGGATCAGATTCGACGCGAATTGAACCGCCGTAAGACTCCACTGTGCGTTGCACAAGGGCCAGACCCATGCCACTGGCCGTGTCGGCGGTTTGCGACAACGTCCGGAACGGCAGTAAAATCGCGGCATGATGGCGTGGATCGATACCCGGACCATCGTCCTGAAACGAAATCATTAGATTGTCCGCATCGTAAACCGCGCGAACGCAAATGTGCGCCGTGGACTTGTCATGATGTTTGATCGCGTTGTCGATCAGATTGCGAATAACGAGGTCGAGTGGCGCGCGCAGTGTCCTGGCGGTCGGCCAAGCCCCCTCAATTGCGATCTTGATAGTCGGTGCGTATCCCAGCGAATTTACGACCGTCTGGACCATGAGTTCCGTGTCGACGAGTTCCATAATTTCTGTCTTTCGCCCTGCACTGGCATAGTCAAGCAACGCTGTCATAAGATGTGACATGCGCAGCGATTGGTCTTTTAACTTTTGCAGGTTGGCGAGCGAGGCGCTGGTATCGCCGCTGAGCATTGCTGTTTCAATGTCGTCGGCGATATAGCGCATGCCACGAAGCGGCGCTTTCAAATCGTGCGATATGATTGCCGCATAGTCCTCAAGGTCACGATTGACCCGGGCCAGCTCCTTATTCGCCTTACTGAGTGCCCGCGATGTCTCCGCGACCTCCGCCTCGGCCATTAGCCGCGCGCGCATTTGTTTGCTGAGTTCCTGCTCAATGTCGCTGCCTGTGAGCGTTTGTGCGACAAGCATCAAATAACGCTTGTCGGGCTCAGACCAGAAGAACGTTAGATTGAGGCGGCGGGTATCATCTTCGGCCAGCACCGGGGCAATTCCCGGAAGATAAACGACGCGGTCAGTATCAGTTTGCAGCGATCTAAGATCTTCTTCCAGCCCAACAAGGGGGAACAACGTTTCGGTGACGAGTGCGTCAATTTTTACGAAGTCAACGAGAACGCCGTAACGGGCGCGAACAACAAGATCCTGATCCATCCAAACAAGCCCAAAGGCCTTGCGCTTGGCCATAACCTGGCCAGCAGCCACGAGCGGGGCCGGGTTTGATATGAGGTCATCAGAGTCCACGGCGTTGGATCGCGCTTGCAATGTCTAAGAATGCATCGTTGACGTTGTGGCCTGTTTTGGCAGACGTTTGTATGACGGGAACAGTAGCCGTTGTCAGACCTTCAGGCAGGTCTGGCGGTTCGTCTTTGGTCAAAAGGTCGAATTTGTTGACAAGGTAGGAGAATTGGCGGCCGGGGAAGGCATCGCGAAAACCCTGTCCCAGATCCAGCATGGTGCGCAGCGTGTCACGACGGGTGACGTCGCCAAGGATCAACGCGCCGGCAGCTTGTCTCATGTAGATGTGCTTGAAAATCGCCTGGCCCATATTGCCGTCCGTGTCCCAAACGATCAGCGACATAGCTTTCCGCTCAGTGCTTTCTGGCACTTCATAGCGATAGATATCGACGCCCAATGTCGGCTTGTAGTCGTAATCGAACTTGTCGAACACCAACCGGCGGATCAGTGACGATTTTCCGACACCAATCTCGCCAAGAAGCATAACCTTGCGGGCAGTCATCGCGCACGTTCGTTGGCAAAGCCAACCTCAAACTCAACACGGCGGTTGGGGCTAGCGTCACCCGTCTTCGGAGACAAGTCACGCGCGTTGTTGCGTCCGATGGCGATCAGGCGGCTTGGTTTGATGCCACGTGTAATAAGGGCACGACGAACTTTTTCGGCACGCGCCTGCGACAGAGATGTATTTCTGTTCTGGGCACCGCGATCATCGGTATAGCCGACTATGCGCAGGAGTTCAGTGGTTTTGTTCGCAAGTGCGGCGAGTTGATCGAGATCACTCACGACCTGCGCTTTACTGCGGTAGGTGGTGTCACTGGTGAAGAACACTGCGTTGGCCTCGGTCCAGTTAATCAGCTCCTGACGCGGCGTGACGCCAGCAGGCGCAGCGGCCGCAACTTTTTGTGGCGCGGGCATGCGGGCGACCTGATCGACGGCGGCGGCTACAGTGGCAAGACGTTCAGCCTGAATGGCGAGGTCTTCTGCTGCAACGACGATTGTTGATGCTGTGCCGCGAGCTGTCGATGACAATGCGTTTGCATCAGCCGCACTAGTCCGACCGTTCTTGCCCAACAAGCCCTGCAGAATTACCGTGACTGCTTTCAACTCAAGCGTCGCATCGATAATGGTTGGGCGAAGTGATTCCAGCTCCACATCTGACTTCACCGGCACCACAAGTTTTTGGCGCAGTGCCATCAATGTCTGGGCTACACCTTTTGCGATGCTGCTGGCATCGGCGACAGTTCGCTTTGCTTCATCGTTCGGCAGTTTGGCGGTCGACAGTTGCGCGAGAGTTGACTGGCTGTCTGAGATACGGCGGTCGGCCCAATTTGTCGCCCGCACAACCGCATCCTGACTAAGGCGCGACTGTAGGGCTGCGAAGTCCTGGCGGACGCTGTAGATCTCGGGAGAGAGGTCGGGACCGCTCGCGCTGAGAAGGCTGAAGTTTCCAACAACGTCTGAGTTTGGAAGTGCCTCCTTTAGGCGGTCGAGAACGGCTGTTTGCGCCGTCGGACTTGGTGTAAGACCGGCGACGGTGACAGTCTTGCCAAGGCGCGAGACTTCCAGCTTCGTTGGGTAGCCCCGGATCTCGGCACTGTCGTTGATAACCGAAGATGCGACGGAACGAACGCGGTTGGTTTCATAGCTGACGTAAGTCGACCAGCCAATCCAAGCGAGCAATGGCAGGCCGATGAGCCAAAGGAGGATTACGAACGGGCTGGCACCTTTGCGAATGCTCCCGGCCAACTCTGCCTGGCGGCCTGTAACCTGGCTTTCAAAATCATAGGCGAACGTCTGCATCGCATGGTCGTGGCCCATGCTGACGCGGCCCTGCGCGGCAGCGGTGAGAACCTGATCATGCTTTTCGATGGCATCAAGGAACGCCTCGTCGATGATTTTCTCGACGGCCTTTGGTGCCGCGCCTGTGCATTTTGCCGCCAGCAGGTAGCTTGGGCTGGCTCGGAGATAGAGCTGTGTGCCACCGAGGTCTATTTGGCGCAATGAGGCGTTATCTTGAGCAAATGCCTGGTTGGAGAATTCGGTAATGGCGGTTAGCACGCCACTCATGACTTGGTCTTGGTTCTCGCTGCCAGTGTCTTGCGGCCAGCGCGCCAGCAGTTCGCCAGAGCCGCGGCGAATGAGATAGAGCTCTTCGATTTCCAACGGCTGCGAATTGGCAAGCGCAATTTCGCCTGGTGAGCGACCCGAGGTGATGACCTGTAATGCCACCATCATTGGGTTAGAGGCCATCCGGCGATTGACCTGATCGGAGAGGTCTTTCATGGCGCTGGCGACATAAGCCTTCACCATGCGGCCGGTCATAGGG
>JAJFHI010000230.1 GCA_021775715.1 Hyphomicrobiaceae bacterium
TCCGCGCCATGGAACCGATGTACGGGGCTGCCCCAAGCGAGCAGCAGGTTCGAGCGCTCGCCGTAGACGGCGCGAGTGCGACAACCTGGGAAAGGAATGCGCGCCGTGACGAGGTGAAGGTCGGGCATCTGTGCGAAGAAGCGCTCGGCCTCAACGAAGGTGAGCTGTCGACAAAGGTCGATGATTTCGCGCGCCACGTGCATCAGGGTGATCGGGAACGCCTGAAGCTGTTGTTGTGGTCGATCAAGGAGGGCAACGGCGGTCGCATCAAGACCGACTTCCGCATGCGTCACTCCGACAATACTTATCGGTGGTTCGAACTTGAAGCTTCGAGCGTGCCAAGCGCCGACCCGCGCAACGTCCGCTGCGTTGGGCTGATGCGCGATGTCACGGAGATGAAGCGCGCGCATGATCGTTTGCTGCATGATGCGGTCCACGACAGCCTCACGGGACTGCCGAACCGAGAACTCTTCCTCGACCGTGTGAAGGTTGCCGTGCAGCGTGCTGAACGCGAGCCGGATTTCCAGCCGACCATTCTGTTTATCGATATCGACAAGTTCAAAAGCGTCAACGACTCGTTTGGCCTCGTGGTCGGCGACAGTTTGTTGTTGACAGTCGGCCGGCGCTTGCAAAAACATCTCGATCCGCAGGACACGCTTGCTCGTGTCGGTGGTGACCAGTTTGCCGTGTTGTTTGTCTGCAACAAGGATGCTGGGACGCTGGCGAAAATCGGAGAGGAAATTCGCACTTCGCTAAGGTCACCGATCAAGATCGCCGGTCAGGAGATTATGTTGACTGCCTCTCTGGGGCTGTCGCTTTGGGATGGGGATGTTGGAACATCGGAAGATCTGCTTAAGGAAGCAGAGGTCGCGATGTATCGGGCCAAACGTGCAGGTGCCGACCGTATTGAGATTTTCCACGCTTCGATGCGAGGTGAGCGTGACGAACGCGTTATTGTTGAAAGCAATCTACGCAAAGCGCTCGAACGCGGACAAATCAAGGTTCTGTTCCAGCCGATCGTATACCTGCCAACGGAAGAACTAGCCGGCTTTGAAGCGCTGGTGCGTTGGGAGCATCCTAAACTTGGCGTGCTGACACCAGATACGTTTATACCGGTGGCTGAAGAATCTGATTTGATCGTCAAGCTAGGCTCGTACGTGTTGATGCGGGCAGCCCACACCGCCGCGCGTTGGCACAAGGAACTGCCGCGTTCTGAACATCCGCTGTTTGTCAGCGTCAATATTTCAAGCCGACAATTGTTCCGTCAGGATTTGATTCAGGAAATTCGCCACATCGTCGGTCAAGCCGTTGTGCCGCCAGGGGCGTTACGTCTTGAACTCACCGAGTCATTGCTGATGCAGAATCCTGAGCAGGCGATTGAAATGATGGAGATGCTGAGCGCTGCTGGGGCGAAGCTATCCCTGGATGATTTTGGCACCGGTTATTCCAACTTCTCTTATCTTGAACGCTTTCCCGTGAACTCGATCAAGATCGATCGCTCGCTCGTGCAATCAAGTTCGAATGGCGAAGGATCGGGGTCGGCAATCGTCCGATCGATGGTTGCTCTGGCTCATGAACTCGGCAAGACGGTTGTCGCGGAAGGCGTCGAGCGGCCTGACGATGTCAGCTTCCTGCGTTCGATTGGTTGCGAGTATGCACAGGGCTTTTATTACGGCGAGCCGATGCGTGACCGTGATGTGATTCAGCTTCTCAGGATCGTGCGCAAGACCGAACGAAAGATGGAAGGCCGCAACTTCTTCCGCACCAAATCAAAGAAGGCTGCAAAGGCAGCAGGGGGCAAAACCGGCGCATCAAAGGGTGTTGAAGCGCGTTCCGGCGGGACGCCGCCGAAGAAAGACAATGTCACAGACGTGCCGCCACCACATTCTGGCGTCAACGGACAAGCCATGCCGCCACCAACATCACCGTCGCAGCGACCGCCGCCGTCAGCGCCTCAAGCGGGTAACCCGCGCGGCAAGGCAAAACCGGCTGCGAGCGGCATCGAACAACCGAAGGTGCCGCCGCACTCACAGCCGCAGCCTCCGTCTCAGCCGTCGGCTTCTGCACAACACACTGCGAAAACTCAGCCACCAAGTGGGCCATCGCCGGGAGCTAGGACCACACCTCCGTTGCCAAATGGATGGACACCACCGCCGGGCGTTCGCACGAATGGTACCGCGCCAGTGCCGCAAACGTCGCCGACATCAGTCACACCGCCGGCAAACGCAACGCCGCCAAAAGGTGCGCCAACGATGACGGTACAACGACAACCTCCTCGAGGTAGTGCGCCGCAACCGCCTTTGCCTTCCTCGGCAGGAGCCCTGGGGCCAATTCCTGGAACAAAGACGCAGCCACCAGCAGCGGCCAACCTGCCACCGCTACCTGAAGTTGCCCCAAGCGTGCCATCGTCGTCTTCGCTGCCGCCAGACCGTGCACCGCCACCAATTCCAAATGAAGCGAGTGCGCAGCAGGGCGGTGTTGTACGAACTCCTAATCAGGAGAATGCCAGTGCGCCGCACCCGGCATCTCCGGCTAAGGGGGGCACTCCGTCGTCAAACACGGCTCCTCGATCGGCCAATGGAAAGTCGCCACCTCCCGTTATCGGTAAGGGTTCGCCAGCACCACTCTCAGCTGAAACGCCAGCAACACCATTGCCGGACTACACCAAGCTGCCAGCCGGTATTGCCGCAAGTCTTGCGCGCCTTGCAGGCGATCAGGCGCCGTTGCCACCAGCAGCAACACCGAAGTCTAAAAAGACGGGCACTTGATTTTGTGTTTGCTCCCGGCCGGATGATGCGCCGAGTTTTACCGAACTCAGGCGTGACCGGCGTCGGCCACCAGGTGTAATGGATCAATTCCTAGGCGCGTTAAAGCCGTCGAATACTTGTCGGGAAGACCCGTTTGGAAGACAAGGTCGGGGTCAGCTGGGCAATTCAACCACCCGTTTGCCTGGATCTCATCTTCTAGTTGACCCGCCGACCATCCGGCGTAGCCGAGCGCGAGGATTGCCTGCTCTGGACCGTCGCCTTCGGCGATCGCCCGAAGAATGTCGACCGTCGCCGTCAGGCACATATGTTTGTCGATCTCGAGCGTTGAATCGTCGGCAAAGTAGTCGGATGAGTGCAGGACAAATCCGCGGCCTGTTTCAACGGGTCCGCCGACGTGGATCGGCAGTGCAGCAACATTGCTGGGCATCAAATCGACGTCAGGCTGTACACCGATCTCGAGCTTCGAGAGCAGATCCGCAAAAGAAATATTCGATGCGGATTTATTGATAATCAGCCCCATCGCACCCTCAGCTGAGTGCGCGCACACGTAGATAACTGACCGCTCAAAGCGTCGATCGGTCATCAAGGGCATTGCGACGAGGAGCTGGCCGTCCAGATATCCCTCGTTGTCGGACTGTTTTGACTTCTGCATCATCTTCATGAGCTGAGTGTACCGTCGTATTGCGCCCCCTGTGAAGATGTAGATTGGCCTAAGAGTCAGGCATAATTGCGGGGTATATGCACAATGCAAGGTTCAAGTCGTGCTCATGGCAACGTGACTTGCTGTTGATCACTTGCCTGTGAGATATCATGATTATGCGAACGGCAAGATTGGAACACATGGCCACTATGTCACTATCAACACCGGCTTTGCCGAA
This sequence comes from Hyphomicrobiaceae bacterium, assembly GCA_021775715.1. Classification (GTDB taxonomy): domain Bacteria; phylum Pseudomonadota; class Alphaproteobacteria; order Rhizobiales; family Hyphomicrobiaceae; genus JAJFHI01. Next base: position 3,647 of record JAJFHI010000230.1, read on the forward strand.
AAAGAGCGCTGAGGTGCTCTCGAATTCTATGGCGCTGTTTGCCAATCGGTTGGGCGGCCGCACTGTCCGGCTTGCACTAACGTTGCTCTTTATTGTCGTCGCATTTGCTCACGAGCCGACGATGTCTCAGGCGGTTGCCGGAGAGCAAACTGGGCGGGGTGATTGGCAGGAGGCCTACAAGTCTCGCACACGCCTGTTGGCAGGGGATATGCCTGATGCGTCCGCCGGAAAAGAACTCTACGCCGGCGTGGAGCTTCGTCTTGCACCGAAATGGAAAACCTACTGGCGCAGTCCCGGTGAGGCCGGTGGCGTGCCGCCAACATTTGACTGGGCCGCTTCCAAGAACATCAAGGATGTTGAGGTTGTTTACCCGGCACCGGTTCGCCTTGTGGCTGGCTATGGCGAGAACATCGGCTATCAAAGTGAAGTCATCTTTCCAGTGCGGCTAACGGTCGTCGACCTGGCCAAACCGATCGAGCTCAACCTCGATTTTATTTACGGCGCGTGCGAAGACATTTGCGTTCCAGCCAACGTCAATCTGTCTCTGGTGCTCGCACCTGGTGCAAGGCCACCCATTCCGCCGGGGTTGCTCGCAGCACTAACACGTGTTCCGCGACTCGCTTCGAGTCTGACGGCCAACGACCCGCGCATTGTCTCATCCGAATTTGTCCTGTCCGGTGACAAGCCGCATCTATCACTCGATATCGCATTTGGTGGCGATGATGTGGCAGCCGATGTTTTTGTCGAGGGTCCCGGCGGGTCCTACATCCCTATGAGCCGTCGCGTGAAGGATAAGGATCCTGCACCCGGCACGGCCCGTTTTGAAATCGACCTTTCAAAGGATGTAGAGCTTGCTGACCTCAAGGGCAAAAAACTGCGCGTTACGATTGTTGGTGATCGCGGACAGTCAGAATATGAACTGACGGCCAACTGACGGGCTGTACAGCGCAAATCGCGATTTCATTTAAAAATGTCTCTTACTAACCGACATGTCTTTGCATGAACGTTTGTGCAGGCTATGAAGGGGCTGCATGTAATTCTGCTGCGCCGAATGTACCTAGATGTGCATCGGTATCGTGTAGTTCCGGCCTAACGCGGCCGCGTTTGAAGGACAAGAACATGACCATCAAAGTTGGCGACCGTTTGCCAGAGGCAACCTTCACGATCATGGGGGCGGATGGTCCGCAACCTGTCACCACATCTGACGTGTTTAGCGGTAAGAAGGTTGCCTTGTTCGCTGTCCCTGGCGCATATACGCCAACCTGCCATGCGCAGCACATGCCAGGTTTCGTGTCACACATCGATGAGATCAAGGCCAAGGGTGCTGATGCGATCGCGTGCACAGGAGTCAACGATGTCTTCGTGTTCGACCACTGGGGCAAAGAGTCTGGCGTTGGTGAAAACATCACCATGCTGGCCGACGGAAACGCTGATTTTGCCAAGGCCATTGGCTTGGAGATCGACCTCACAGGCTTTGGTCTCGGCATCCGCTCAAAGCGCTATTCAATGCTCGTGGACGACGGCGTTGTGAAGGTTTTGAATGTTGAAGACCTGCCACCGGAACATGACAAGTCGAGCGCGGCGACTCTGTGTTCCACGATAGCGGATACGGTTTAGGTTTCTGTGGTTGAATTGCAGTATTTTCATGCCCTCACGCTGTCGCTTATTGCTCCGATCGTTTGAGCGGAGCGAGATCGTGAATCGGCAGAGCCACTAACACTGTAGCCCCCGGCATCGTCGCAGAGAGTTATGTGTGCTCACGCTATTCCTCGCTGTCGCTCGGGCTCCGCACGGGCCGGGAACGATTCAGACACTCGCTTGTCGCTCGCGTCATCGCACCCGGGTGCCACGCGTTGAGATTGAGTAAGGGGAAACGGCGGTCTCGCGATACGGCAACATCTTGCGGTATTCGCTCGGCAGGTTGCAAGCATCCACGTTCGTGTGTTCCGGACAAACGGTTCAAGGAAAACGACTAAACTAGAGGCCGGGGAACAACGCGGCCCGCTGCTTTGCTGCGCGGTACGCCCCCGTGAGGCCACTAAAGAAACGGCGCCATGCCTTGGCGTGCGAGTTCGTCGGCACGCTCGTTGTCCGGATGCCCGGCGTGGCCTTTGACCCAGTGCCATGAGACGTCATGTTGGCCGTTGATTTCGTCGAGCCGTTGCCACAGCTCTGCATTCTTGACCGGCTTTTTGGCGGCTGTCCGCCAATTGTTGCGCTTCCAGTTTTTGATCCATTCGGTGATGCCCTGCATGACGTATTTGCTGTCGGTGTGCAGTGCGATCTTGGAACCGGAGGGCGGTGTTTCCAAAGCCGTGATGGCTGCGAGAAGTTCCATGCGGTTGTTGGTCGTTGATGGCTCGCCGCCGGACAGCTCATTGGTTTCGCCATCGACCATGATCAGCGCGCCCCAGCCGCCCGGGCCGGGATTTCCAGAACAAGCCCCATCGGTGTAGATGACATAGTCGGCAGTGGAAGTGGTCACGTAGTAGCCTCGTATCCATAGTCAGAAAGTGATGTAGCGCGCTGATGAAAGCGCAAGCGGCGCAAATAGTCGATTGGGTTGTGCGGTTGAACGACGGCACCGTCGGGTGTGTTCAACCAGTCGTAACATCGTGTCAAAAGAAATCGCGTCGCAGCTCCGCGTGACAGTGTCGGCATGGCGCGAACTTCATCAGAAGTTAACCTCCGGACGTTTTCGTATCCGCGTAACAGCTCCTGACCTTTCGTCACGTTGAATGAGAAATCTGGTTCAAAGCACCAGGCGTTGAGGCAGATGGCGATGTCATAAGCGAACGCGTCGTTGCAGGCAAAATAGAAGTCAATCAGTCCGGAAAGCTCTTTGCCGATAAAAAAGACGTTGTCTGGAAATAGGTCAGCGTGAATGACGCCGCTTGGAAGATTTTTGGGCCAAACTTTTTCCAAGTGATCCAATTCGGTTCGCAAGTGGTCGGTGAGACCTGAGGAAATGGTTTCGGCCTGGTCTGAGAACTTATCAAAAAGAACACTCCAGTCTTTGTAACCGAGGCCGTTCTGGCGTGTGCGCTGGTAGCTTTGACCGGCAAGGTGGAGTTCTGCCAGTGTGTGGCCGACCGCCGCGCAGTGGACCTTGTTTGGTCGCCGCGGCCAGACGCCGTCAAGAAATGTCACCAGTGCTGCATCACGCCCGGAGAGCTTATTGAGGTTCTGGCCATCGAGGTCGCGCACAGGTGTCGGACACGACAGGCCAGCGGCTGCCAGATGCTCCATTAACCCCAGGAAGTAAGGCAAATCGTTTGCATCGACACGTTTTTCATACAGCGTCAGAATAAATGGTCCGGTTGACGTCGTGACGATGTAGTTGGTGTTTTCAACGCCCTCGGCGATCCCTTTGTAGGACAACAGACTGCCAACGTCGTAGCGGGCGAGAAACGCAATCAAGTCATCGTCTGTCACTTCGGTATAGACAGCCATCGTCAGTCCGTTTCTCTGCTCAGTCGTATCGTCCCAACAACGTGTTTGTCAGGAACGCAGGTTCAGTC
>JAJFHI010000024.1 GCA_021775715.1 Hyphomicrobiaceae bacterium
CTTGAAAAAGGAGCGCTTGGCCGAGCTGCAAAAGCGCGGTCTTGATCACGTCCAGCTGTCCATTCAGGATGCCGACACAGCAAACGCCGAACGCATTGGCGGCTATAAAGGTGCCAGCGCCAAGAAGCTCGAAGTCACCAAATGGGTGCAGGAGCTTGAAATGCCGTTGACCATCAACGCTCCCGTGCATCGCCAGAACATCGACAACCTCGAAGCCATTATCCAGTACGCAGTGGACGTCGGTGCGGGTCGGCTCGAAGTGGCCCACATTCAATACTATGCCTGGGCTCTTAAGAACCGCGCGGCCCTCATGCCGACGCGCGACGCCTTCATGAAAAGTGCCAAAATTGTCGACGAAGCCCGGGAACGCCTCAAAGGCATTCTCGTGATCGACTTTGTTGTGCCCGACTACTACGCCAAGTACCCGAAACCATGCATGGGTGGCTGGGGCAAGGGCATCATGAACATCACGCCGTCCGGCAAGGTTCTGCCGTGCCACGCCGCCGAGTCCCTCCCCGGCCTCGAATTTGACAACGTCAAAGATCGTTCCCTTGTCGATATCTGGCTTGAAGGCCAGGCGTTCAATAAATATCGCGGAACCGACTGGATGCCGGATCTTTGCCGCTCGTGCGATCGGCGCGATGTCGACTACGGAGGTTGCCGTTGTCAAGCGTATGCGCTGACCGGTAAGGCAACCAACACAGATCCGGCATGCTCCATGTCACCGATGCACGAAGATTGGGCAAAGGTCGCGGAAGAAGAATCGCACAAACCGGCACCGGAACTTAGCTATCGGCGTATGGGTGGTGCGAAGTCTTAAGATTAATGCTGCACCTGCGAAGGGAAAGCGTTCCGCGTGAAAAAATGCGGTCTATTCACGCACGACTTAGAAAATGCTTGCCACATTTATAAGTTATCTTGGATTATCCGCGCCCGGGGATATAGACACAAACAACTGTTCGAACGGAGGACGCCGTTAATGCTGAAGTGGATCCTAGCTGCAAGTATGCTGGTCGCAATGCCCGCAATTTCGCACGCCCAAGACTTAAAAAAAGGCGCAAAGGTTTTCAAGAAATGTAAAGCCTGCCACGCCGTTGGCCCTGATGCCAAAAACAAAATCGGCCCGAGCCTCAACGGCGTTGTTGGTGCCAAAGCCGGAGTTCATGACGGTTACAAGTACAGCAAAGCAATGATGGACTCTGGCCTGACTTGGGATGCTGCAACGCTTGACGAATACCTGACGAAGCCACGCGCCAAAGTGCCTGGCACAAAGATGATATTCGCTGGCCTCAGAAAAAAAGCTGACCGGGACAATCTGATTGCTTACCTGTCAACCTTTGCGGCGGACGGCACGACCAAAGAAGCTGCTGCAGCGCCGACTGAAGCTTCAACAAAAGCAGCAGCAGCTACTCCTGCAGCCGCGGCCTCAGAAGAAGAACGCGGCAGCTAATAGCGCACCGCTTTCTCAAATAATTGCGCCGTGGCTAAACTCCAGCTGCGGCGCTTTTTTTGCCTGCTAATTTAAAGCGCCTTAGCTGGCACAGCTTCAACGCCCGTTTCGTCGACGGCGGCAAGCCACGCCGTCACCGTCTTGCCCTTGACGACGACGTCGGGTGCAACATCTGCCATCGGCGCCAGCACAAAAGCACGCTCGGTTAAATGAGGATGCGGCACGACAAAGTCCGGCTCATCAATCCTTTGATCACCAAATACCAACACATCAAGATCAATCAATCTGGGGCCCCACTTCTCAACCCGCACCCGGCCCATCTCCATCTCGACGGATTGACATCGATCCAGCAGTTCGCGCGGCGTCAATATGGTGGCAACTGTAATGGCTGCATTCGCAAACCAGTCCTGATCAGTGTTTCCCCATGGCGGTGTTTTGAAATCACGTGACCGCCCAACCAGCGCTACATCGCCGCGTTGCGTCAGGATATGGATCGCGCGATCCATATTGGCAAATTTGTCACCGATATTCGATCCCAATGCGATCACCGCATTAAAAGGTTTTGGCGCTGAGGTCATCGCGTCGACACCCAATCAATCATACTTGATGTAGGCAAATCGCATGTCCGTCTGTGGCGTGCCTTCAAGTGCACCGCCCTTTTTCCCTGGTTGCCATTGCACAACGTCTTCGATCTTCGCGGCCAGTTCAAGGTCCTTACCGGTGATGCCTTTAGCGGAATGTGTTTGCAGCCGAACCTCGACCCAGGCATACGACGCAGTGATATCAGGGTGGTGCCACGCCGCTTCGGCAAGATGGCCAACCGTATTGACCACCATCAGCGTGCCCTTCCAACTGTTCGTCTTGTAGGTCCGGCGCACCCAGCCGTCTTCCAGACGCCAGCTCGGCAAGTTGTCGATTAACCAAGCCTCAACGTCCGTTTCCTTCATCGGTTCTTCTTTGGCGGCACTCATGTTGCTCTCGCTCCAGCTTTCGTAGACACTTAGGTATCTTACGGATTGAACCAATCCCGGCCTTTCCATCAAAGTAGTGCCAAACGCAAACTGCACGCAAATTATCTTCGTTGAAACCCGCC
>JAJFHI010000231.1 GCA_021775715.1 Hyphomicrobiaceae bacterium
AACGCAGTAGAGCTTTTCGTTTTCGTCGGAACCGGAGTTGACCGATTTCTGGTTCAGGAAGGTGTCGAGAATGATCGCCGTCTTACCTGTCTGGCGGTCACCAATGATAAGCTCGCGCTGGCCACGGCCAACCGGGATCAACGCGTCAACCGCTTTCAGACCCGTTGCCATTGGCTCATGCACAGACTTACGTGGCAGAATGCCGGGCGCTTTTACGTCCACGCGCATGTTCTTGTCGCCCTTGATTGGGCCTTTGCCATCAATCGGGTTACCAAGACCATCAACAACGCGGCCAAGAAGACCCTTGCCGACCGGCACTTCCACGATGTTACCGGTCCGCTTGACCGTATCGCCTTCTTTAATGGTGCGGTCATCGCCGAAAATCACGACGCCGACGTTGTCAGCTTCAAGGTTAAGCGCCATTCCCATGATGTTTCCAGGGAATTCGACCATCTCACCAGCCTGCACATTGTCCAGACCGTAGATGCGGGCGATGCCGTCACCAACAGACAGCACTTGTCCGATTTCAGAGACTTGCGCCTCTTGACCGAAGTTTTTGATCTGATCCTTTAGGATCGAGGAGATCTCCGCGGCGCGGATGTCCATTGTGACCTCTTAAGCTCAAGCGTTTCGTGACCACACAGCCCTCACACCCCGTGAGACCTGCACACATTCTTTAACAACAAAAAGCCGCACACCCGTTTGTGGGTATGCGGCAAATCTTTAGGCGCTGACACCTTTTAGGCCGACCCTCATCGCAGATAGCTTGCTGCGAAGAGAACTGTCGACCATGCGGCTGCCAACTTTGACGATCAATCCACCGAGGATGGAGGGATCGACAGTAGCGTCAAGCTGCACATCTTTGCCAATGCTATCCTTCAGCGTGGCTTTCAGCGCTGCTGTTTGTTCACCTGTGAGCGCCGTCGCCGATGTGACCTCAGCCGTCACCTCACCACGATCATCGGCTGCGATGGCTCGGAATGACGTGATCATGTCCGGCACGGCGAACATACGGCGGTTTTTGGCGATCAACTTGAAGAAGTTAGATGTTAGGCCGGAGATCCCAGCCTTTTTAAGAACGGCGGCCACAGCGGCGCTCTGTTCTTCGGTCGGAACCACTGGGCTCGCAACCATGTTGCGGAGATCCTCGCTCATATCGAGCAGGCTCTGGAAATCATTGATGTCTTTTTCAACCTTGTCGACTTGGCCTTCTTCCTTGGCCAGATCGAATAGGGCAGCAGCATAGCGGCCAGCCATGCTGGAATGTTTTGGATCGTTTGTTGCCACGTCAGAACGCTCTCATGCGTCCTGAGCGGACGCGTTCTATGGACCGGCTTGCCCCCAAATTATTTGGCCACGCCGATTTCAAGGAAGGATGTCGGAGTCCACCGAAATCAAAACAGCACGCGCGAGCCCACCCCCTGATCTCTAGTTTCGCAACGGTCTCTAACACGCGTTGCCCTGGGCTTCAACGGGAGGTTGGTGGCCTCAATGCCGCATTTGGTACAAGCCTCAGCCACACCCGCGGTCGGACCCCTTAAGTTCCGCCATTTCTTCTACGCTGACGACCGTGGTCACGACAGCGGCTTTACCCTCCAGCGTTCTGTGCACAGGACATTTATCGGCAATCTCAGCCAATTTGGCTGCCAGTTCGTCGGAAACGGGTCCTTCAATCTCGATTTCACGTTCAAAGCGGTCGATTTTGCCGCCTGGACCGGCGACAGCATCACCGCAGTCAACACAGTGATCTCCCGAAACCTTGCCATGCGAGACCCGCACCGAGATCTTGCCCAGCTCCATCTTTTTGTGATCCGCATACATCCTAAGTGTCATGGCCGTGCAGGACCCAAGGGCCGCCGACAAATATCCATAGGGGCTTGGTCCGCTATCGAGCCCGCCGACAGCCACCGGCTCGTCCGCAATTAGGCGATGGCGGCCGGCCAAGACGGCCGTCTGGAATTTGCCACCGCCCGTTTCCGAGACGACCACATCGTCTTCAATCGTACGGTCAGCGATGTCTATTAGCTCCCAAAACCGTTCGGCCCACGCGCCAATGACACGCGCGACGTATGCGCTGTCTTCGGCGCGCAACAACAAGTGGTCTGCACCATCAAGCGACACAAAACTTTTGGGATGTTTGGCTGCCGTAAAGATTTTGGCCGCCTGGTCAATGCTGACCGTATCGTCGAGCGGAGCATGCATCACAAGCAACGCCTTGTGCATCGTCGCAATACGATCGGACAAACGCTGACCTTCGGCATCCTCGATGAACTGCTTCTTGATTGTAAACGGACGTCCACCAAGTGAAACGTTGGCCAGCCCGTTCTCGCGAATATCTTCGATGTTATCGCCAAGCAGATGGAGCACGTGACCGATGTCGGCCGGCGCGCCAATCGTCACAACGCCTTTGACCTCGGGGATCTCACCCGCTGCCGCCAGCACAGCAGCCCCACCCAGCGAATGCCCAATCAAAAGCGTCGGCGCCTCGTAATTCTCGCGTAAATAATCGGAGGCCTTCAACAGGTCCTGCACGTTCGACGAAAAGTTGGTGTTGGCAAACTCGCCCTCCGACGAACCAAGCCCGGTAAAGTCAAACCGCAACACGGCAATGCCAGACGCTGCCAGACGCGCCGCAATTGTTTTCACCGCATTCAAGTCTTTTGAACACGTGAAGCAATGCGCAAACAGCGCATAAGCGCGAACGGGACCGGCTGGCAGATCGAGCCTTGCGGCGAGCGTCTCGCCACTGTGACCTGCAAACTCTGTCTTGACCTGCGTCGATGCCAATCGCACCGCGCGCGCCGCTGACTGTGTCGTCGTTGCCGTCGCCATAACTAAAGTCTCCGTTGATCGGTCAGCGCTCAAGCGAACTGACACGCGGAATATAGAGCCATTGGCAAAACTTACACCCGCTATTCACGCAGATCTGAAGTCCTGCAAGGTTTCGTGATTGGCGTTGGTGTTTGGGCCCGTGACCGCTTCACATTCAAAAGCGGACAATCTCAAACACTTGCTACAGGTTCGCGATGGGCTAACCGCAGTCGTTACGTTACGCGCGCCAGCACATAGATTGAATCGTTTGCTTCTAGTTCTTCGTAAGGAACTTGGCTGATTATATCGTAATGCTCGCTGAAGGTGGCGCGGAGCGAATCTTCCGTTCGATAATGAAATTTTAAGCCGTGCATCTCATCAACGCCGCTGCCGCTCCAAAATGAATGCATTGTGTAACCACCCGAATTGAGCAGCGTGTTTTGACGTTCTAGGGAACGGACTAGATCGTTCTCATCCAGATGATGAAGCACTTTGTTTGAATAGATGCAGTCGAACTTGCGATCTGTTTTCAACGTGACTGCATCTAGCTCCAGCAAGTCCGCAGTAGGATTCAATTGTCGATATCGCTCAAGGAAAAACCGAGAGTTGTCCGATCCGGTCACCCGGTAGCGTGAGCTGAGAATGTTCAAATCCTTGCCCGGGCCTATCCCGATTTCAAGAACCTCGGCTCCTTCAGGCAGGTGTTGTGACATGGCAGCAATCAGCAGATTGCCATCATAGCCTTCCGCCATTGCGATGTAGTCGAGGGCGGTCTTCTCTTCATCGTAAAATCCCATGGTGCACAGTCTATCAGTTCGAAGCGCGAATTCCGAGTCGGCGCAATAGCTCGATGGCGTCGGCTAACCCTTTACTTCCATTCTGCGCCCAACAGCGAACAGCCCCATTGCAGCCGTCAAGCGAACGGGTTCGCAACGACGACCTGACACCAAATACTTCCTTGTCTCGAAAACCTAACGCCAGCTCACCACACAACTACTCCTCCGCACCGTCCCGGTAGCGAATGGAAACAATGGATTCTGTGTTGACGAGAAAGTCGCGGCGAAGGGGCGCGATGACATTGAGAAAATTGGCCGAGACTGCGTGACCCGGCAGCATGTAATCATGCAGCTCAATGTATGCTACGTCAAAGTCATCAATCCAATCGGCGTCTTGTGAAAACAGATCAGCTTCAAACCCTTCAATGTCAATCTTGACCAGAAACGGTACGGTCTCGCGTTCACGCCCAAACTTTTCGACGATCTCAGACACAGTCACGCCCCGCGTTGTCCCCTCAGTTGCTGGGCGCACTCGGAACGCATTGGTATCAGCTTGTGCGTCAACGATTTCCAGCATGCCGGGAGTTGACGCAACAGCCGCTTGAATGTGGATGACGTTTGAACTACTGGCATTTTTCCGAGCGAGTTCGACATTGCCTGCATCTGGTTCAATCGCCGCGATCACAGCCTCCGGATAACGGTCACCGAAATACGCAGCCGACATACCGACATTTGCACCGCAATCAACGATCAACGGCTTCAGCCCCTGTTTGAGATAGGCGTTGTAGCGGTCGGCCACGAACTGCGCGTGCGCCTCAGATCTCACCGTGTAGTCCTCGGTGAAAATGACATTGACCAACGAAGCTACGTCTGATGTCCCACGGCGTAGCTTGAAATTCAGAAAACGACCACTCGCACGGGAGTAGACAACAGCCCCATTAAACAGCGGCGGGTAAAGCGCAAGGTACTGGCACCGACCCGTAAAGAAACGCAGGACATTATTGACCCAATGGTAGCTGATGAGGACAGTCTGCTTCATGTAAAGGTGCCCAATATAGACAAGCTGGCACGTGTTTGATTTTTGCACTGCCCAAAAACTAATCACACACAAAACATACCAAAGCGCCAGTGGACAATGGCCAGCGACATTAATTTCCCAGCCATCAAACGCGACGACCTGCATTGTTAGTTAAATTTCGACCAGCACCGCCCACACCTCACAAAAAATTATACGGATCGACATCAACCGTTAGACGGATATCGCCCTTCAGCGGCGGGACATTTGCGAGCCATGCGCGCAGGTAGGCTTGGATATCAACGTCACGCGGCGCACGCGCCAAAAGCCGCCAGCGATGCCGGCCACGAATAACGGCAATGGGCGCCTCGGCAGGCCCCAGCACGCGAACACGTTCTGCCGGTGGTGCCCGATGCGCCACATCACGTGCCACAAGTGCGGCCGTTTCTTTATCACGTGCCGAAACGATAACGGCCGCAAGCCGTCCATAAGGCGGCAGCATCCCCGCTTGGCGCGCTTTAATTTCACGCTCCAGAAACAACTCGCGATCGCCCGCGATAATCGCGGCCATCACCGGATGCTCTGGCATGTGCGTTTGAATGTAGCCGTGGCCCTCGGCAAACGCACGGCCCGCACGCCCGGTCACCTGATGTAAGAGCTGGAATGTGCGTTCGCCTGCGCGCGGGTCGGCACCTTGCGCTAAACCCAAATCGCCATCGACAATGCCAACCGTTGCAAGGTTCGGAAAGTGATGGCCTTTGGCGACGATTTGCGTGCCAATGATGATGTCGATTTCGCCTGCCTCGATCTCTTTGATCATCGCGCGCATTTCCACGAGGCCTGGAATCAAATCGGACGACAACAACGCAATGCGCGCCTCGGGCCAGCGCTCTTTGACTTCTTCTGCGACACGCTCGACGCCCGGACCGCACGCAACCATCGTGTCTGGTTCACCGCACTTCTGACATTTGTCCGGCAACGGCAACGTAAATCCGCAATGATGGCAATTCAGACGATTGCGGAACCGGTGCTCAACAAGCCACGCCGTGCATTGCGGGCACTCAAGACGATGACCACATGAACGGCACAACGTCAGCGGCGCATATCCGCGACGGTTCAGGAACAAAAGGCTCTGCTGCTTCTTGGCCATCGTGTTTGTGATGGCATCGACCAATGTCGGAGCTAGCCAGCGGCCTTTGTCGGGCTGCTCACTGCGCAAATCAATTGGTGTGATTTCTGGTAGCTCGGCACCGGAATACCGACCAGGCAGGACGACATGGCGATAACGACCGGTGCGCGCATTGACATGGCTCTCAATCGCCGGTGTCGCCGACGCAAGAATAACCGGCAACTTACCAAGACTTCCGCGTACCACCGCCATATCGCGCGCCTGGTAATTGACGCGGTCGTCCTGCTTAAAGCCAGCATCATGTTCTTCATCGACAACGATCAGACCGAGGTCTTTGTAAGGCAGGAACAATCCCGAACGCGCACCAACGACACAACGCGCTTCACCATTGGCAACCGCGCGCCAAATGCGCCCGCGTTCCGGACCGGACATCGCCGAGTGCCATTCTGCTGGCTGGCAACCGAACCGGGCCTCAAAACGGCGCATGAACTGACCGGTCAACGCGATCTCGGGGAGAATAATCAGCGTCTGCTTTCCGGCAGCCAATGCGCGCGCGACGGCCTCGTAATAAACCTCCGTCTTGCCTGACCCCGTCACGCCATCGAGCAAGGTCGTTGAAAACGTGTCTCCGTCGACGGCAGCCCGCATGGCATGCACGGCTGGTTCCTGAATGTCAGAGAATTCAACAACCATGTGATCGGGATTGGGAAACGGACACTTTTTCTCTGGCACCGCCACTTCAACCAAATTGCCAGTCTTGATCAAACCATCGACAACACCTGACGAGCATCCGGCCTCTTGCGCCAAAGCGGACTTCGTTCGAACTTCGCCATCGTTTGCAATTTCAAGCACACGGGAGCGGGCCTGCGTCAACTTCTGCGGCTCCGGTGCGTCGTCGACAATACAAACACCAAAGCGCGGCTTTTGTGGTTCAAACACCGACTGTGCGCTCATCATCATACGCACGACCATGCCAAGTGGGCTCAAAGAATAATTCGAGATCCATTCCGCAAACCTGAGCGACAATTCCGGCAGGGG
>JAJFHI010000232.1 GCA_021775715.1 Hyphomicrobiaceae bacterium
CTCATTAAGCTGCAGCTTTGAATAACCGCGATTGCAGTACGCCGACGCGTTCTCGGGGTTGGTCGCGATGAGGTGAGAGTAGTCATCTCTAGCCAACGCAAATTCTGCAAGCCGATCATAGAGTTTCGCACGCTCAAAAAATGCTGTCTCGTTTGTCGGGTCTATTTCAGCGACCTGCCCATAATCGTTGACTGCAGCCCAAAGCTCTTCCTCTACAACCCAGGCTCTGGCGCGTTTTATTAGGTATCGAACGCGGCGCTTGTCTGTTGTTTTTGGATCTAGGATTTTGGGCGTGCAAAGCCGGATCGTGCGTACGGCCTGGTCGCTTGTGGCGCATGACCATTGAGCGTCCGTGGCGTTGCGTGACTTAGTAGCCGCAGGAGCAGTTGGTTTGACGGCATAATTCTGTGCGAGCGACAGTGACGGTGCGAGGACGATCAACAGGGTCAGCAGAAGTAGGGTCGCTAGGGCCTGCCAGACAATTACGGACTTCATATATGTGCCCAATTTTGCAGCTGCTGCCTTAGACGTGATCTCGCTCTTCACAATGACCATAAGCTGGTGTCTCGAAGTATCGTCCAATCCGATTGCCTCTTTGGGGTTTGTCGAAAGCCGAAGTTGCGACGGGGAACATAACGACCCCAACGCATTTGGTACGAGCACACGATAGCCAGTGCTCAATGCCCCCACGGCGTGAGCTCGCCGAGCGATTGCAACTCACGCATGGCCTGCAAATCGAAGTAGTTCAATTCTAAGACCTTGGAGTAGTCGTTGATCGCCAGCTGTTTTTCGCCGCGGGTTTTGTAGAGCTTGCCGCGTTTTCGGTAGGCATCCATATAGCCCTCGTCAGCTGCCAACGCGGCTTCGTATTCCTCGAACGCTTTTTCATGTTCGCCCATTGCCGCGTAAACATCGCCACGTGCGACAACGCAATCGATCCGGTTAGGGTCGATTTTCAGTGCCGTGTTGTAGTCTTCGAGAGCGGTTGCAAATTCTTTGAGTTTCAAGTTTGCCAGGCCGCGGCGACAATAGGCTGAAACGTCTTTTTCGTTGACGTTGACAATCTGCGTATAGTCCTCCCTGGCAAGCGCGTGCTCACCGAGCTCGACATACAGTTTGGCACGTTCGGCAAATGCATCGATATGGCGAGGGTCAGTCTCGACCACCATGGTGTAATCATTGATAGCCGCCCTTGGCTCTTCTTCAACCATCCAAGCTTTTGCACGCTTCATAAGAGCTGTGATGCGGACATCATCGGATGCTTCTGGGTCTGTGATCAGCGGCGAGCAAAGGCGAATCGTCCGAGTGGACTGATCGCTTGTCGTGCAGGAGTAGCCTCCGTCGGATGCGTTGGGCGCGGCGGCTGGCGCGCGCGCCGGCTCTGCATAGTTCTGCGCCAACGTCGCCGATGACGACATGGCAGCAAACGCCAGGGCTGCAACGACCCGCATGACAAAGTTAAGTTCGATCGATTTCGAAGTAGGGATCATTCCCATTCTCCTCTCCATGACGCCGCACTCGTTTCGGTGCATCAGAACAAACCGCACGACTTACTGAAAAACGACGCTTTTTTATTTTCCTTATATAGTATACGGGAGTGGATTTCCAATGGACTACTCATACATCAGCCCAAAGACGACAACAGCACCACCTTGCCGGAAACCCCATATTTTACTGCCACCTGCAGCAACCGCGATATACTGTTTACCATCAAGTTGGTAGGTCATTGGCGGTGCATTTACGCCAGCGCCGGCCATAAATTTCCACACTTTGTCACCTGATTTTGCATCAAACGCGGAAAATTCTCCACTACCTTGGCCGGTGAAAACCAGGCCGCCAGCGGTGGCCAGAACACCCCCGACCAGAATTTGATCAGTTTTTTGCTGCCAGACGATCTTACCATTGTTGCTCAGGTCGATGGCTGACAGCGTACCCCAGTTTGGTTCATCGGCCGGTTCGAAGGCGTAGTAAGTCAATGCCGGTTTGTCGTTTGTCGCCGGAATGACCTTCTTGAGATAGTTGAACGGCATGTGTATCCCGGCGACGTAAACGCGGCCTGCTGCTTCGTCGACGGATGTCGGCGACCAGTTCGACCCGCCCCCAGCACCCGGTGTAATACGCACGGGTTTTTCGGTCGAGGGAATGGCAAACATGTTTTCCTGCGGAACGAACGCTTCTGACTTGAACAGGAATTTTCCGGTGCGCCGATCGTTTACGAAGTACCAGCCAAGCTTACTGGCCTGACCAATAGCGGGGATGGTCTTGCCGTCAATCTTGACATCAAACAAAGTTGGCGGGCTGGCAATGTCATATCCCCAGACATCATGAGGGAGTTGTTGGAAGTGCCACTTGAGCTTGCCGGTCTTGGCGTCAAGGGCCACAACCGCCATGGTGTAAAGGTTGTCTCCGGGACGGCTATCGCCTGCAGACTGTGGGGACGGGTTGCCAACGCCAAAATAGATCATGTCGAGTTCGGGATCGACGGCTGGTGTCGACCACACAGAGCCGCCACCGTATTTCCAGGCGTCCGGGTATTTCTTGGCCGCCTCTTTTTCGGCAGCTATGTCGCGGTTCAGTTTCAGGCCATAAGCGGTCTCTGTGACGTAGTCGCCTTCCCAGCCTTTTTTCGTCGTATCAAACTGCCAGGTTTTATCGCCGGTTTCTGCGTTAAAGGAGGCAATAAACCCAGGACGGCCGTAGTTGCCGGCAATGCCAATCACAGCGCCGAGAGGTGCACCAGGACGGTCTTCTTCCAAATGTAATCCGTAACCGACGCCGGTAATACCAACGATCACCTGACCCTTGTAGACAAGTGGTGCAACGCGCGCTCCGACACCCGTTGAGCCTGATATCTTCTGGCCTGCGAGTTCGTCGGTGTCGCTAAATTGGGCTTTCTTTTCTGTCGGACCTCCGTCGCCTTGTGTCAGCGATTTGTCCCACAGGACTTTTCCGGTTTTGCGATCGAGAGCGATCAACCGGGCATCAAGCGTCGCAACGTAGACTTTCCCATAAGCAATCGCCACTCCTTGGTTGGCCGGACCGCAGCACATCTTCTTGGTTTTGCGCTCATGGTGATAGCGCCAAAGTTCGAGGCCTGTGCGGGCATCAACTGCTGCAACATGCGAGAAGGGCGAGGTGACGTACATGATGCCGTCCTCGACCAGAGGCACGGTCTGGAATGTCGAAGATGTTCCTGTTTGGTAGATCCACTTCGGGACAAGACGTTTGATTGTCTTGGTGTTGATCTCATCGAGTTTTGAAAACCGCCGGTTTGAATAGTCGTGGCCGTAAGCCAGCCAGTTGACGTCGTCCTTTGCGGCTGCGATCAGGCGCGCGTCATCAACGGGTTCGGCAATGGACGTTGTGACAGTGGAGGCCACCAGGCATGCGCCAACAAGTGTGCTCAGAAGGGACGTTTTCATTTTATTCAGACCCCCACAGACGTCGTTTCACTCGCCTAAATTTCATTTTTTGTTTTTATGTTTGGCTACTCATTATCGCGTTTCTATGCTGGCGAAAAGGCTGTGCACGTTTGTTTGGGAGTTCCTCCCGCATTAGCCTTGTTAGAAGCCGTACAAAAGATAACAAAAAACGCCGTCCGAAAAAGACGGAACGGCGTTCATGTTTGATGAGATGAGGGTTGTTGAAAAAGTGCAGCTGCCTGACACCTCTAGGACGCACTGCCAGGCTTTGGCTGATCTTGAATGTACACCCACATTTGGAGGATCTCTTCCATGGAGTATGGAATGTTCCCTTCCTCGCCAAATGCCGGCATGTTGAACGTGCTGCTCGGGTTGGTGCTCATACGACCTGCCAGGACGATGCCTACGTATTCTTCGACCGTACCTTTGAACGTTCGCAGGTCTGGAAGGTTATTTGGGTTGCCGGAGATCACGTTGGGGCCATGGCACTTATAACAGGCCTGCTTGTAGTGATTTTTACCGCGCTTGATGTTCTTCTTGTCGGCGACAACATTAGTGCCAAACAAGCCTTCCTCATTTGCAGGATCTGCAGCCGCCTCTTTTTTCGGAGCTTCGGTTGCAGGTGACGCATCTGATTTTTTCTTAGCTCCGCCAACCTTCAAGTTTCTGACATTGTATTTATCAAGCGTCTTTTGAATGCGACCGTCGGCCTTTATTTTATCAATTGCCTTATTAATCGCATCGCGAAGGTCTGCGTCGCCCTTATTTACGCCAATCCCCATTGGGTAGGCGAAGTCTTGACGTGTGGTAGCTAAGACCTCGAGCTTGTCGCCGTGCTTTTTTGCCAACCAACCAGCAGCAGCACTCGTGAGAACTCCGACTTCAATTTCGCCAGCGAGGATGGCTTTGACAGCACTATCAGGCGTGCGGTGCAGTGAGCGTTTCACGCCTTCGGTAGCAAGCCTGACATCGGGCACGGTTACCATCTGCACGCCGACCTTCTTGTCCTTGAGGTCATCAAAGGATGCTACCTTGGAGTCCTTGCGCTTAATAATCGCGAAGCCACCCATATAGTATGGCTTTGTAAAGACCATGCTGCGGGAACCTTTGACAAAGTCATCGCTTACTGGAAGACCCAAAAAGACATCACATTTTTGTTCGCTAAGCTGGCGTACAGAGCGACGGCCTGAGGTTTGGCGCCACCAATAATGGCCGAGTTTTACACCGAGTTCGCTTGCAATCTCGCGGGCAATATCAACGTCAAGACCGTTAGGTTCGGGTGTCGATTCTGAGTACGGCATGTTGTAAGGGTCGGCGCACATTACCAATTCGCCGCGGGCTTTCACCCTATCCACTGCGGGCGTACTTTTGGTTCCGGCCGTCTCGGCATCTGGCTTAGGTTTCGCGCCACCAACGGCATAAGCCGATGTGAGTATGGCTGGCGAAACGACCAAAGCCAGGAGCACGGACTTCACAGTGTTACGTTCCATTGTATCTCCCTTTAAGATGAAAAACCTACGGGGAGAACAAGTCTCCCCGTAGATCCGGTTGTTTTGATGACTGACGAATTAAAAATTCGTCATATCAGACCAACATCTGTTGTTCTTACGAACCAAGATCGAAGACGTACAGAGCGGCACCGGTGTCGAGCTGCTTCAGGTGCTCAGGAACACCTTTACCAGCCCATAGTGGGAACGCACCACCATAACCAGAGACAACGGCGATGTACTGTTTGCCATCAACTGTGTAAGTGATCGTTCCACCGACGATGCCAGAACCAGTGCGGAAGCTCCAAAGCTTCTTACCTGATACCTGATCAATAGCTACCAAGTCACCTTCGAAAGTACCGACGAACGCAAGGCCACCACCTGTTGTCAAAACAGAGGCGGACTGCAGTGGTGAGCGGTTTGCCCACTTCCACAGTTCTTTGCCTGTCGACACGTTGATAGCGACAAGGTCACCACGACCTGGGCCTGTGACTTCGCCTTCAGCGCCAAGATACATTGTTCCTTTTTTGAACGATGTTTCCAGGTGCGTTAGCTTCACGCACATTTCCATGTTTGGAATGACCACAACGTTGGACTTAGGGTTGTAGGCCATTGGTGCCCAACCCTTACCACCGAAGAACGATGGGCAGAATGTTGCTGGCTTATCAACGCCTGGGCGCTTGTCAGCTTTAACAACCATCTTGCCAGTTTTCTGGTCAACCGTACCCCAGTCAACAGTCGAAAATGGCTGCGAGCTGATGAACTTGCCGTTTGTCCGGTCAAGCAGGTAAAGGTGGCCGTTTTTGTTAGCCTGAATGAGACCTTTGATGGTTTTTCCACCACGAGGTACATCAATCAGAACTGGTTCGTTCATAGCGTCATAGTCCCATGCATCAGATGGAACGAACTGGAAGTGCCATTTGCGC
>JAJFHI010000233.1 GCA_021775715.1 Hyphomicrobiaceae bacterium
TTCGATTTCCGGAGCGCGCACATCGCGCTCCTGCTTCGGCATGCGCAGAAGCCACTTGCGCGTGCCATCAACCGAGATCTGCTCGGAGACGATTTCGGGCCGATCGAGTGCGAAGTTGTCTTGCAATGTCGTGCGCAGCGACTTGGACACATCCGTCATCGCGTCGAACGACGTGACGCCACGGACGTACAACCAACTGTAGAGCTGCGCGACCCGCATGCGCCGCTGCTTTTCCGGCACGCCAATTTGCGCCAGCGCTTCCGCCAGACCAGCACGGCCGAGCCCGGCCAACGACGGAAGTCTTGCTTCTGACGTTTCGGGCGCGGGCGCCGGTTCAGCGGTTTTCAGCAGGGTGACCATGGGTCGTTCTTGTCCTGAGTTGTAGTTTCATATCTTGGCACGAGTGGTGCGGGCAACTTAAACAAAATTCTGCTTTTGCGCTCCAATTTGGGATCTGCAAAAGTGATCAGGCCAGGAACAAGTTCAAAGTTTTTTGGCTTAATTGCAAATTTTTTTCTAATTTTGAAGGAGACAAATTTTGTCTTTAATATTTAAACTACGCGTCGACATTGCCAACCGGCGACAGAGATGTCCGCCGGTATATGATCTTCTTATTGTCGTGTTGCTGGTGAGGAATATTATGCTCGTTTTCACACCTTAAGACCATTTTTGCGTAATTAATTTTTTGGGCGGCGAATTTTCGAATGGCCGCCCAAACAATTACTACAATATAAACTTCGACAGATCTGCATTCTTGGCCAGATCAGCCACACGTTCGTTAACGTAGGCCGCATCTATCGACAATTTCTGTCCGCTACGATCGCCTGCGTCGAATGAGACCTCGTCGAGCACGCGCTCCATTACCGTTTGCAGGCGTCGGGCGCCGATGTTTTCGACTGTGTCATTCACGGAAACCGCGATGTCGGCAATGGCGTCGATGGCATCTTCAGTGAAGTCCAGATCCAATCCCTCCGTTCCCAACAGCGCGATATATTGCTTGATGAGGCTCGCTTCCGGTTCGGTCAGGATGCGGCGGATGTCTTCACGTGTAAGCGGCTTGACTGATACCCGGATTGGCAGACGGCCCTGCAATTCAGGCAGAAGGTCCGATGGCTTGGCGACATGGAATGCACCCGACGCGATAAATAACACGTGGTCGGTTTTCACCGGGCCGTATTTCGTGGCGACGGTCGTACCTTCGATAAGCGGTAGCAAATCACGCTGAACGCCTTCGCGCGAAACATCACCACCACCGCGAACCCCATCTGTGCGAGCGCAGATTTTGTCGATTTCATCCAGGAACACGATGCCGTTGTCTTCGACCGCCTTGATCGCGTCCATATGGATCTGTTCGTCGTCGATCAGCTTGTCGCTTTCTTCGGCAATTAGAATTTCGAAGCTGTCAGAAACCGTGACGCGGCGTGTCTTTGTGCGTCCGCCAAATGCCTTGCCCAACATATCGTTGAGGTTGATCGCACCCATCGAGCCGCCGGGCTGGCCGGGGATCTCAAACATCGGCATGCCGCCGCCTGTATCAGATACTTCGATGTCGATTTCTTTGTCGCTAAGTTCGTTTGCGCGCAGTTTCTTGCGAAATGACTCGCGCGTTGCCGGTTGCGAACCGGGCCCGACCAGCGCGTCAAGCACGCGCTCTTCGGCAGCGGCCTCGGCCTTGACCTGCACACTTCTCCGTTTCGTATCGCGCACCAGCCCAATGCCCACTTCGACAAGATCGCGGATAATGCTTTCGACATCGCGTCCGACATAGCCAACTTCCGTGAACTTGGTGGCTTCGACCTTCAGAAACGGAGCCGCTGCAAGTTTGGCAAGGCGGCGCGAAATTTCCGTTTTGCCAACGCCAGTCGGCCCGATCATGAGGATGTTCTTGGGTAGCACTTCTTCGCGCATATCACCGGTTAGTTGCTGACGGCGCCAGCGGTTGCGCAGCGCGATTGCAACTGATCGTTTGGCGTCTTGCTGGCCAATGATGTAGCGGTCGAGCTCGGAAACAATTTCACGTGGTGAGAAGTTGGTCATAAGCGGATACTTGAGGCCTCGGTTTTGGTGTTTATAGACGTTAGCAGATTTTTAGGGTCAAGCAGACGACGTTAATTGCAGTCCCGCGATCGAACCAATTAGCACAATCAGCAGACTTAGCCTTAGCGCCGTTGTGGTTTCACCGAAATACAAGACCCCAACGAGCACCGTTCCCGCTGCACCGATTCCTGTCCAGACGGCATAGGCAGTGCCAATTTCAATGCCAAGCATGACCGCACGCTGGAGACATAAGAAGCTAAACAGACCGAGTACCAACAACGCAGCGGATGGACCAAGCTTTGTCATATGGTCGGTGTAGCGATAGAGCGTTGTTGCCCCGACTTCTAACGCCCCGGCCAATAGCAATAGTGACCACGACATTCGAATTTTCCCCCTGGTTTCGCCGTTAGTCATTTTTTATCGAGGCCAGCGTTTCAACGACGAGATTTGTGTTTGTGTAAACGCAGATGCCAGCGGCGATGGCCATTGCCTTACGCGCAATCTCTTCGGCTTCCAATGGCTGGTCGATGAGTGCGCGTGCCGCAGCTAAGGCGTAGTTGCCGCCCGAACCGATGCCCATAATGTGATCTTCGGGCTCCAGCACATCGCCGGTGCCGGTGAGCACCAAGGTCGTATCAGAATTGGCGACAAGCATCATGGCTTCGAGGCGGCGCAGATAGCGGTCGGTACGCCAGTCTTTCGCTAATTCGACAGCTGCCCTGGTGAGTTGGCTCGGGTATTGCTCCAACTTGGCTTCGAGACGTTCAAACAGGGTGAAAGCATCAGCCGTCGCACCAGCAAAGCCGCCAATGACATCGCCACGGCCTAATTGCCGGACTTTCTTGGCATTCGCTTTGATGACGGTCTGTCCAAGACTGACCTGTCCGTCGCCTGCAATGACGACTTTGTCGCCCTTTCGGACGGTTAATATGGTGGTGGCGTGCCAAGAGGCGTCAGAATTCATATGAGGTGCCGCTGTTGGTATATGCATCATTTCCTGTCTGACAATGAAGGGCCGGTGGCCCAAAATATCAAGGGGCTCGTCCCCATATTAAGTTCGTTTAAGGTATGAGGACGACGATTGAAACCGTGTCGCACGGTGGATCTGGCTTGTCAGCCGGCAAGCTGATAAAGCGTCATAGCATTGATGGCAACCAGCGTGCGGTCATATGGAACGTTGAAGGTAACTCGGGTGTGGTCGTGCGAGGTCCTAGCACGGAGAACGTGAATCACGCCCGACCAGAGAAAGAAAGCAAGTGAAGCGGCAGGCAACGATATCGCGCAAGACGAAGGAAACCGAGATTACGGCGACGGTCGATCTCGATGGAACTGGCGCCTATGACATTGAGACCGGGGTTGGATTTCTCGATCACATGCTCGAACAGCTTGCGCGTCACTCCTTGATCGACATTACCTTGCGCGCCAAGGGCGATCTACACATCGATCATCATCACACGACGGAAGATTCCGGCATTGTGTTGGGCCAAGCGATTCTGAAAGCCATGGGCGATAAACAGGGCATCACGAGATATGCCGACGTTCACCTCCCGATGGATGAAACACTGACGCGGGTCTGCGTTGATGTTTCCGGTCGGCCTTACCTGATTTGGCAGGCCGAATTCACGCGCCCCAAAGTCGGTGAAATGGATACGGAATTGTTTCGTGAATGGTTTCAGGCTTTTGCACAAAACGCAGGAATTACTTTGCATATTGCAAACCTATATGGGGAAAACAGCCACCATATCGCGGAGACCTGTTATAAAGGTCTTGCGCGTGCGTTGCGGTTGGCTCTCAGTCCGGACGCACGTCAAGCCGGTCGGGTGCCTTCAACAAAAGGAACACTGGCCGGATGATTTATGGGTTCGCATTTCGAGCGTGGGATAACGCGCGCATGGTCGCATACACAATACATGAACAGCCAGAGCCGACGACGGATCGTATCGATCGTGCGGATGAGCTTGTGTTTGTCAAAGATGGCTTCGTCTGGTCGGCAGCTTTGTTCGCGCCAATCTGGTTGCTCGCCAATCGGATGTGGCTGTCTCTGTTTGGCTACATCGTTGCCGTTGTCGGGATCTCATCTGTTCTCAGTCTTTTAGGCGCCGGTGAACAGATCATTTCGCTGGCAGTTCTGGCCATTCATGTGTTGGTCGGTTTTGAAGCTGACACGTTGAAGCGATGGACGCTTGAGCAATACGGCTGGGGCATGATTGGCACTGTCATGGGGCGCAATTTGTCCGAATGTGAGCGACGGTTCTTCGACGAGTGGTTGCCATCGCAGCCTGTTTTGCGGACCAGCCACACATCGATGCCTGGCGCCGTGCCAACACCAGCTCCGCCGCATTCCCCGGCAACTGCTCCGGCGTATTCCGCTGTTGACGATGCA
>JAJFHI010000234.1 GCA_021775715.1 Hyphomicrobiaceae bacterium
TGGCAAGCTGCGTTGCTGCCTCGCCTTTCGGATGCCCTGTCTCCGGTACAACGTGGCTGAATTTGATGACAATTTCGCCAGGATCGCACTTGGCATGGGCCGCTGCCGGCATGCCAAAAGCGCCACAACAGATGGCGGCGATCCAGATTACACGTCGCATCATGTCTCTCTCCCGGTTTCAAACATCGCGTCAGGTCCCATTTTCCAAGCCGTAGTCACGCTATAGTGGCGTCAGCCTGTCTGCGCGGACTTTTTGTTATGACGGAAATTACCGCGCCCGTACGGCAAACAAAAGTGTGGCATTGAGGCACTTGATGCGGATCAGTCACGAAGGTGCTTTGCGCTTAGGCACGGGCTTTGCCACAATGGCGTTCATTATTCAAAGCAACGGTGTGAACAACAAATAAGGTCGGATCCCGTGTCAACACGATGGCTGTCTCTTGCACCAGCGGCTCTGGTCATGGTGCTTGCGATTATCTTGCGGCTGGTTGACCCGGCTCCGGTGGCGGATCTCAGGCTGTCGGTGTTTGACAGCTACCTGCGTGCTGCACCGCGTGTTGCAGATCCCGACTATCCTGTCCGCGTTGTCGCCATTGACGAACCCTCATTGAAGGCGCTTGGCCAATGGCCATGGCCGCGCACGACGGTTGCCAAACTCATCAACCGCCTCAATGCGGCTGGTGCAAAAACAATATCAGTCGATATCATCATGCCAGAGGGAGACCGCTTGTCACCTTTGGCCTTTGCTGAGACATTGCCCGATGCACCGGAATTCCAGTCCTTAAGACAAGCCGCTGCAAAGCTGCCGACAAACGACGCGGCACTTGCCGCGGCAATCAAAGATGCCAATGTCACGCTTGGCTTGGCCGGTGACACGTATCCATCTGGTCCGTTGCCTGCACGCAAAGCCGGCATTGCAACGGCTGGAGACGACCCACGATATTTCTTGCCCGCCTTCCCCGCTGTTGTGTCGAGCCTGCCCGAACTTGTTGCCGAAGCCAAAGGCCTTGGTGCGACCAACTGGCTGCCCGAACGCGATCTTGTTGTGCGCCGCGTACCGCTTTTGCTCAATCTCGAAGGCCAGATCTACCCGTCACTCTCGCTGGAGGCGTTGAGGCTTGCAACGAATGACCCGAGTATCTTTATAAAATCATCTGGTGGCAGCGGGCTGTCTGCGTTCGGGCAAAGCACTGGAATTGAATTGATACGCGTTGGTCCACACGTCATTCCCGTCAACAAGACCGGCGAGCTTTGGCTACGCCTAGCTGATGCCGACCCACAACGCAGCCTGTCGGCCCATGAGATTTTGGCCGATGATTTCGATCCAAAAACAGTCGCCGGCCATCATATTTTCATTGGTGCGACTGCCGTGGGCCTGTTTGACCTGCGCGCGACAGCGCTTTCTGATTCCATGCCCGGTGTTGAAATCCACGCCCAGGCGTTGGAGCAAATGTTGTCGGGCGAACATGCGTACCGTCCAGCCTTTGCAACTGGCTATGAGCTTCTATTTCTGATTGCGGTCGGCATCGGCATCGCGACATTGATCGTGCGAGTCGGCCCAACAGCGGCAGCTGGTGCTGGTGCTGCCGCAATCGCGGCCGTGGGCTTCGGCTCCTGGCAGGCCTACCAGAATTCAGGATTGCTGTTCGATCCTGTCTACCCGTCAATTGCCCTCATCGCGTTGTACATCACCGGTTCGCTGTCTCGCTATATCCTCTCAGAACGCGAGCGTGCACAGGTCCGCACGGCTTTTTCCAGTTATGTCGCGCCGTCGCTCGTTGAAGAATTGGCAAACAACCCCGATAAACTCAAACTTGGTGGCGAGACCCGCGAGGTGACACTACTGTTTGCAGATGTCCGGTCGTTCTCCGGCATTTCTGAAGGGCTGGAGGCCGAGGAGCTTATCCGCTTCGTCAACCGATTGTTTGAGCCCCTCTCCGACGTCATCCTTGAAGAGCGCGGCACCATCGACAAGTTCATGGGCGATGCAGTGATGGCGTTCTGGAACGCACCACTGAAAGATCCCGACCACGCTGCTCACGCCTGTCAGGCAGCGCTTAAAATGCAAGCCCGGCTGGCGGAACTCAATGGGGTTTGGGCCGACGAAGCCGCGCGCGAGAGACGAGCCTTCAAACCTGTTGGCCTCGGCATCGGCCTCAACACCGGCGCCTGCTGTGTCGGCAATATGGGTTCATCGAAGCGCTTCGACTATTCGGTGATTGGCGATGTCGTCAACGTGGCCTCGCGACTTGAGTCTGAGACGAAAACATTTGCTACACCCATCATTGTTGGCGCCGAAACGGCAGCCACCGCAACTGACTTTGCCTTCCTACCGCTTGATAAAATCACGCCACGCGGCAAGTCCGTGCCACAGCAGGTCCATGCTCTTGTCGGCGATGCTGCGGTCGCTCAGGACGAGAGCTTCAAATCGCTTCACGCAGCCCACACCAAACTCCTGACCGCTGTCTCGGCAGGCAGTGAGATTGAGACAGCCAAAGCAATTGCAGACTGTAAACAATTCAATCGGTTCGGCTATGCCAACATCCTGAAGTATTACGAAGCGCGGGTCAGTGGTGCCAGCGTCGAATAAAGACGTCCAAAGAAAAATGCGGTGACCAGAAGCCACCGCATGTTCCATAAAATTCGCGTCGAGCCAAATCTAAGCGGCGAGATCAGATCATTGCCAGGGTCAAAACCCTAGTAGCACTTGTGACCACGACATGGCTTGGGATGCCTCTTCTTCTTCTTGCTAAGCATTTTTCCAATGGCGATGCCGGCACCAATTGCAATCGCAGCGTTCAATGCCTTGTTGCCATTGTTGCTTGCCTTCTTGGTCTTTTTCTTTTTCTTCTTTTTGTAGACCTTCTTCACCTGCTTCTTTTTGATCTTTGCGGGCTTACGCTTAGCCGTCTTGGTTTTTTTCTTGTATTTCTTTTTGGCTTTTCGTTTCGGCGTCGATTTCTTTCCTGGCTGGTCACCACGAATAATGGCTTCGCGTGTCAACAACCGAACTGGGTCGATACTTGGCGCATTGACCACAAACGGAAACGCGCTGTTGAAACCAAATATATCTCTGCCCGGCAACGCCGCCCAGCGTGTCGGCTTGCTGACTTCGCCATCCGGTGTAACGTGAATGATGAGACCCGGCTTATTGAGATTTGAGCAATTGCCACGGTCATTACATGTCGTCACGCCGCCGTCGAGCAGCAGCAGCCACATCATGCCGTCGTCAGCAACGAAGACATCGAAAATGGTTCCGCGCACGGTAATAGACGCCGACGGAGTACGGATACGATAGGATTTCTTGGTCGCAACACCGGTGATGAAGCGGAATGCGCCCTGCACGAGGTTAACAACGATGTCGCCGTTGGACTTTTCGCCATTGTAGACAAATTTATCGAGTTTCAGCCGGGCGCCGGGCCCCAGCGCCAGCTTCGTGTCGTCGTCAAGCTCAAGTTCGCCGATCGAGGCTGGCCCAACAGCGATAATCTCGTCCTGATGGACCATATCGCCTGTCGACAGGTCGCGGCGGTCATTATCAAACTCCGCCCGGACATCATTTTTGATGGCAATCGCGGATCCGATTGGGTCCGTTGGAGCTGCCGTTGCCAGCGCTGGCAGACCACCAATCGCCAGAAGCAGCGAAATAAATCTCAGAATATGCATGGTCCACCACCTGAATTCTGCGCAGCAGGCAGACAAATCCTTAACCATAGAAAGGATTTCGTTGCCTGTTTTTTCCAATTCTTGCAATGCAGGCCCGCACCGCCAGCCTGTATCTATTATCAAAATTAATTGCCCAGCTGTTCCGTAGGTAACTGAAAATACTATATTTTTCTGATCGACCCGGCAAACGGCTTCAGTACATACTATAGCCTATAGGCATTAAAATCCGATACTACTGCATCAACCACTTTTTTACGAGCATTTGGCTAGAACGTACATGAATCTGAAGACCCTCAGCTTGAGACGTGCACGTCTCATTTGAGACTGGCCACAGCCTGAAACGAATAAAATCCAACTATTTTCAGAGTTGTTGCGCAGGGAACAGCGTCGTGGGTCCGGAACAGGCATTGTCAACTCATCGGCGAGCAACTGACGGAGTTGCTCTTAACAAACCAACTGACGGAGACATCAAATGTTCAAAAAAGTTCTAGCCCTCACACTCAGCGCGGCAGTGGCTACCGCAGCATTCACATCCAGCGCACATGCTGGCAAAAGAGGCCTCGCAACTGGCCTCCTGATCGGTGTCGCAGCCGGCGCCCTTCTAGCTGGCGCTGCTTCGAAAAGCAAACATAAAGCAGCCCGCCGCGCTCAAGCACATCGCATCGCTAAACGCAAAGCCGCAGCACGCAAGGCAGCAGCCCGCAAACGCGCAATCGCAGCAGCCAAGAAAAAAGCAGCTGCAAAGAAATACGCCGCTGTCGCTGCTGCCAAACGTAAAGCTGCAGCACGCAAGAAAGCTAACATCGTCGCTGCCAAGAAGAAGGCAGCAGCCAAGCGTTACGCAGCCGCTAAGGCTCAGAAGAAAGCAGCTCAGAAAGACGCTGAAATCGCTAAGCGCCGCCGCAATGAAGCTCGCCGCCTGGCAGCAATCGACGCACAACAGAACGACGAAGCTGAAGTTTCAAAAGTTGAAGTTCTTGAAGCAGACGAAACAACAACGTCCACAGTCGAAGTTGCTGAAGTCACACCAACCGAAGCAGTTGACGGCAAAGCTTCTGACGAAAACGAAGCCGAATTGCCAGCAGTTGAAGTTGAAAACCAGGCAGACGAAGACACAACAGCTAAGAAAGTCAGCTACACTGGCAACTCAAACACTTGCAAGCGCTTCATCCCATCGGCTGGCATGACCATCACGGTTCCTTGCAACTAAAGCCAAGAAGTAGCGCATACCAAACTAAGACACGACAACGACACGATCGCCGATAGTTATCCGTCACGTCCCGTCAGCTGGCCAACCTTTGCAAAAGGGTTGGCCAGTTTTTTCTTGTCAGGGCTACAAATAGGAGAGGTTCAGCCTTCGACGGTAATAGACCGGCTGGTGCGATATTCGACGCCCTCGTCATCGATCCAGAGGAACTCGAACGTCCCGCTTCGCTCCACTTTCGCGGTAAACTGCAAGTAAGGATTGGCCGATACGGCTGGCTCAATGATCGCTGAGAACACGGGCTGGCCTTCGAATGTCGCGCTGAAACTGTTGATGATCATCCGCGGGATTTTCTCGCCCGTTTTGCGGTCGGTGCGATGGCCCGATTCCATCATGTGGCGCACAAGCGTCTTGATGACGATAATATCGCCCTTCTTGGCCGTTTCCGGAACCTTCACACGGGGTTTGCTGGATGATGCTGCCATGGTTTAAGCCCCGCATCCGCCGATGGTGACCTTGATGAATTTTTTGTCGATATAGGTCGTGCCATCGTTCATTTTAGCGACGGCAATCAATGTCTGAGTCCGTGCCAGGCGAATGCGCGTCGTTACCGTTGCCGACCCGCTCATTGGCGTAAATGCAAGCCGCAATACACCTGGGTCCGGATTAAGGTCCGCAAGAATCAAAACTTCCGCCACGTAATCGTCAACCGTCATCGGGCTATCGACGTTAACTGTGATTGGGACTGAGAAGCCGTTTTCCTGCAGTTCGGCAACGTTAAGCGCAATCCGACCCGGTTGCGGCGTCGACGAGCCAACAAAGTCAGCCAACATCGCAGCTGTCCGGGCAGCCCGCGCTTTGGCCTCTTCCGTTGCAGCAAATACGGGTAGAGAAGCCACGCCCGCGAGCGCGGCCGAGGCCGCCGTCAATTCCAGAATCTGCCGACGCGTCAGGTCCATGCACCCAATCCAAGAAATTATTCGACCGCAAGCCGTCGTCAGCCGTGGCCAACCATTACGAATCCAGTCTATACCTATCTATAAGTAGGGAGCAATGTTGCTAATTTCTTGACGTCTGCCAGATGTGACCTCATTGCCGCAAGTGACGGTTAACTGCCCCGACACAACGGCACTTTGGAAGCGCGTAGGACGGTAAATTGTGCACACAATATCGGCTCTTCAACATTGTACGATTGGTATGCGAGCCACCACACAAGGCAACATTATCGCTGCACTGCACAGGCCGAAACGAAAGATGCGACTGAGAACGCCAAAGCCAAAACGTCAAACAGATCTAACGGCAGCACCTGCGCCAATCCTCATGTCTTGCCTGGTGCTGATCTGTTGTCTTGGAACGGCGTGCGCTGAACCTGAAACGCCTGAAACAACAGGCGACGTTGAGTTCGGCGCCTACCTGGCTTCCACATGTGCAAGCTGCCACAGCAATTCGGCCGCAAGCTCAGGCATCCCGCCGATCGCGGGCCTCAAGCGCTCCGATTTCATCAACGCTTTGAAGGCTTATAAGTCGGGAGAGCGAGACAACCCAACAATGCAGACAATCGCCGCCAGTTTATCCGATGGCGACATCGCCGCTCTTGTTGCATACTTTGAATTTGAAAGACGCAACTCCAAACACAATAATAGATAACATCAGCAGCACGGCCATGACCGGCGCAACAAATTGCCGGACGAATTAACACAAAAAATATATGGCCCATTTTGGGAGGAATTTATGAGCCGGATTTCAAGACGCACCTTCAACAGGTTGGTGGCAAGCACTGCGGCGACAGCCACCATTTCTGCACCCTTCGTCGCGCACGCAGCCAAGCCGACTGTCGTCGTTGTTGGTGGCGGCGCAGGTGGTGCGACGGCGGCGCGCTACATCGCAATGGATTCCGGAGGCGCCATCAACGTTGTTCTGATTGAGCCGTCCAAACGCTATTACTCCTGCTTCTTTTCCAACCTCTATCTTGGCGGGTTCCGGGATTACGAAAGCCTCGGCCATGGCTACCGCGCACTAGCGGTCGACCACGGTATAAACGTCATCCACGACTGGGTCACCGGTATCGACCGACCAGGCAAATCAGTCACGTTGTCGTCGGGCGCCAAAATCTCCTACGACCGCCTTGTGCTGTCACCTGGTATCGATTTCAAATACGACTCTGTTCCCGGATATTCGGCGGCCAGCGCATCCATCGCCCCGCACGCATACAAATCCGGGACACAAGTGCAGCTGCTTAAGGCCAAGACCGAAGCCATGAAACAAGGCGGCGTTTTCGTCATGGTCGCTCCGCCAAATCCCTATCGCTGCCCTCCAGGACCCTACGAACGCATCTCCATGATTGCGTCATTGCTGAAGCCGAAAAATCCGACGGCAAAAATCATTATTCTCGACCCGAAAGAGAAGTTCTCAAAACAAACACTGTTTCAGTCTGGTTGGGACGCACACTATCCTGGAATGGTCGAATGGATTCCAGCATCTGTGTCAGGCCCGCTTGAGTCCGTTGACTTGGAAACGCTGTCGTTCAAGACAGATCTTGAAAATTTCAAGGCCGATGCGGCTAACATTATCCCGGCTCAGGTTGCGGGCCGCATCGCACACCAGGCTGAGCTGGTGGACAAATCCGGCTGGTGCCCGATTAATCCCGAATCCATGCAGTCAACGTTTGATGACAACATCCATGTCGTCGGCGACTCCTCGATTGCTGCTGCGATGCCAAAATCTGCATTCTCCGCAAACAGCCAGGCAAAGGTCGTCGCCAATCACGTGCGTCATGCGCTGACAGGTTCACGCGAATTTCCCGCGCGCTACAACAATACCTGCTGGAGCCTGATTGGCAAAGACGATGGTGTCAAAGTTGGCGCGTCCTACAAGCCCGGCGACGGAAAAATAGAGCCAACCTCTAAATTCATTTCAAAGCCCGGCGAAGATGCCGAATTACGCAAAAAAACTTACGAAGAATCTCTCGCCTGGTATGCCAATTTGACCGCCGACATGTTTAGTTAGTCTATGTTGCGGGGCGGTTGAGAGATCATCTTCACATGACCAAACAAATCGAGACCGCCAGCCGGGACATCTCATTCGCGAGCCACGGTGATTGTTGTGTTGGAACACTTTATCGGCCGAGCTCGGCCGATAGTTCGCAAAAGCTGCCTGTCATTATCATGGCGCACGGGTTTTGCGCCCAGCGTGATTTCCAGCTGCCCGCGTTCGCAGAGCGTTTCGCCGCCGAAGGTTTTGCTTGCTTCGTCTTTGACTACCGCAACTTCGGTGACAGCTCGGGCACGCCGCGCCACTGGGTCAACCCACGCCGACATCAACAAGACTGGCGCAAGGCCCTGGCATTCGTTCGCTCACTGCCCGACATCGACGCGGATCGCGTGATCCTTTGGGGTACATCGTATTCCGGCGGTCACGTGTTGCAAATCGCCTCCGAACGCCCGAAAATTTTAGCTGCAATTGCCCAAGTTCCGTTCGTCAGCGGCCTTGATCTTCTCAAAACCTCATCCATTGGCTTCTCGTTGCAGCTGACGGCAGCAGGTTTGAGGGACATCGCCGGCTCCCTCTTCGGCCATCCCCATTACATCCCAGCCGTTGGGCATCCCGGCGAACTCGCCGCTATGAACACGCCGGAGTGCTGGGACGGCTGGCACGCGATCATGCCCGAAGGCACAATGTGGGAGAACAAAGTCTTGGCGCGCGCGTTTCTCACCCTGCCCTACTTCAACCCATTATTTGTCGTTGAGAAAATCGCAGTGCCTGCACTCGTCATCGCCGGAATGCACGATACTATTACGCCCTGGCACCTCGCCAAAAAAGCGGCCGGGAAAATTCCAAAAGGTGTCTTTAAGTCTTTGGATACGAACCACTTCGGTCCCTACACAGGCCAATACTTCGAACAAAACATTGCCGCGCAAATTGAATTTTTGAAATATATTCTGGCACGTTGACACTGCATCGCAGCATCACGAAACCTTCAAGACAACGTGTGATTGCTCTAGCCGAACGTGACACCCGCGCTTCGTGAAAAAAACTAGGTTCGCCCCATGACTCAGATCGGCGCCAAAGCACTTGGGCCGGTCGAGGGATACTCTGATTGGGAAAATAGGATCTAGGAAATGAAACGACTATTCGCAAAACTGTTTGTCATTGCAGCACTTCTGGCGCCTACATCCATCGCCCATGCCGAAGACTGCACATTCTCCAAACCCGCCGATGAAATGAGTGAAACTGAATCAGACGCACTTTACGCCTGCGTTGAAGGAAAACTCAAAACCGCCTATGGCAAGGCAGGCCACGACGTCGGCGCCACGTATCGCAATTGGAAGAATGCCTCAATTCGCCCTGCCGCGCCGGGCGTTCACAGCGAGCGCTTCCTCATGACGTTCGTAAACGAGATCGGCTACGACGCTTACACAGAATTCAAAGATGAAGGCGTCAAGTTGCCAGCCGGTACTGTTATTGCGAAAGAAAGTTATACGGCCAATAAGAAAGGCAAGCTCGCGATCGGCCCGCTATTGATTATGGTCAAGCTTAAAGAGGGTCAGGCCGAGAAATATGGCGACTGGAAATACGTGGGCGTTGGCACCAACGGCAAAGAATTCAAGGTCAGTCAGGACTTCTGCCATGCCTGCCATGTCGCATTCGAAACACAAGACTACGTCGGCTATCCGGTTGAAGAGGTTCGCGTGATAAAATAGGCATGCGGAACACGACGGCCCCGTTACGACGCCGTCACGCTTTGCGATAGCTTTTTTGGAGAGAGCCGGCCCTGCCCAGGACCGGCTCTTTTTGCAGCACGTCACAAATCGGCACCGCTCATGTGCAAAATCGGCGTTTGCAGAACCGTTGCGATGATTTAAACCAGGGGTCGGACAGCCTTTTCGCCGTCGGTCGCGCCAGCAACACACCTCAAACAACGCAAGAACCTCCATGATTTCGGTTTCAAACCTGTCGAAAACCTATGACTCCGGCTTTCAGGCGCTCAAAAGCGTAAACCTGGAAATTAGCCGCGGTGAAATCTTCGCGTTGCTGGGGCCCAACGGCGCCGGAAAAACGACACTCATCAGCACCATTTGCGGCATCGTCAATCCGACGAGCGGGACCGTTACGGTCGATGGCTTCGACATCATCAAGGACTATCGTCAGGCGCGGAACAAAATCGGCCTCGTGCCGCAAGAGCTGACAAACAACGCATTCGAGACCGTGCACGACACCGTGTCGTTCACGCGCGGCCTGTGGGGCAAACCGGCAAACCCAGCGTTGGTCGACAAAATTCTCGACGACCTATCTTTATTGGACAAAAAGAAAAATATGATCATGACGCTTTCTGGCGGCATGAAACGGCGTGTTCTCATCGCCAAAGCGTTATCGCACGAACCTGAAGTTCTATTCCTCGACGAGCCGACCGCCGGTGTCGATGTCGAATTGCGCAAGGACATGTGGGCCCTGGTTCGCAGATTACGCGAATCCGGTGTCACCATAATTCTCACAACACACTACATCGAAGAAGCCGAAGAGATGGCTGACCGTGTCGGCGTCATCAGCAACGGAGAGATTATTCTTGTCGAAGACAAAAAAGCCTTGATGCGAAAACTCGGCAAGAAACAACTCACGCTGCACATGACCAACCCACTAACCCAAATCCCCGCAGCTCTTGCCAACTTCGACTTAGCGCTTGCAGGCGATGGCCGCGATCTCGTCTATACCTACGACACCCAGGCCGAACGCACGGGCATCACGTCGTTGTTAAAAGAACTCAGCACGGCGGGCCTCAAATTCCGCGACCTCAACACCAAACAAAGCTCACTGGAAGAAATTTTCGTCAGCCTTGTGAAAGACCGCAAATGAATTTCGAAGCCGTTAAGTCCATCTATATGTTCGAGATATCGCGTGCCTGGCGTACAAAGATGCAGAGCATCGTCTCGCCTGTGCTCTCAACTGCGCTCTACTTCATCGTCTTCGGTTCGGCCATTGGCTCGCGCATTACCGAGATCGATGGTGTCAGCTACGGTGCCTTCATTGTGCCAGGCCTTGTCATGCTGTCTTTGCTAACACAAAGCCTTTCAAACGCATCATTCGCGATTTTCTTCCCAAAATTCTCCGGCACGATCTTCGAGTTCCTGTCGGCGCCAATTTCGTATTTCGAAATCGTATTGGGCTTTGTCGGTGC
>JAJFHI010000235.1 GCA_021775715.1 Hyphomicrobiaceae bacterium
GCTCTGCCAACGAGCGGTGGCACGCCGGGCAAAACACCCGCGGCACTTCCCGGAGGCCTTCCAGGTCTTGGTGGTGGCGCACTTCCGGGACTTGGCGGCGGCATGCCAGGCCTCGGTGGAGCCTCCCCGTTCGGCGGCGGCAAACGAAAGAAAAAGCGCAAATAAAACGACAGCGCTGAAAACAAATTCAGAAATTCACGAAACGCAACAGACAATCAGACAAACAAACACTTCGAAAAAGGAACACACTCATGGCAGTTAAAATTCGCCTCGCTCGTGGCGGCGCAAAGAAGCGGCCCTACTACTACATCGTTGCCGCCACTAACACATCGCCGCGCGACGGCCGCTACATCGAACGCATCGGCACGTTCAACCCAATGGTTGCCAAAGACCATCCCGAACGCGTGCGTCTGGAAGAAGACCGCTGCAAGCACTGGCTGTCCGTCGGCGCCAAGCCAACCGATCGCGTTGCACGCATCTTCGACGGTGCCGGCCTTCTGACACGCGACGCACGCAACAACCCGGAAAAAGCCAAGCCAAAGAAAAAAGCGCTGGAGCGGTTGGCCTCTATTGAAGAGAAGAAGAAGGAAGCCGAGGAAGCTGCAGCCCAGGCCGCCGCAGCACCAGCACCTGAAGCACCGGCACCTGAAGCGCCACCAGCCGAAGAAGCTCCAGCCTCTGAGTAATCAACTCCGGTTGGGTTATTTCGACCAACAGCAAGAGCAAGCCCCGCCCCACCATGGGCGGGGTTTTCTTATGTTCAAACGTAAAAATGATTTAATTGCTATTTTTGACTTTTATGCTATTTTTCTGTAGACGATATTATACTTGACGTACCCACCGCCCTCTACTACATTGGAATCAAGGAGAATTCCAATGTCACTACTATCACAAAAGCATCTGTACGACGAACAAGCCGCTTACGACTGGGTAGAGGCTCATGTTTGGCCAGATGGTCCCACTTGCCCAAAATGCAAGGAGACCAAGCGTGTTTCAAAGATGGGCGGCAAATCCACCAGGATTGGCGCTTACAAGTGCTACGCCTGCCGTAAGCCCTTCACTGTGAAGGTCGGCACCATCTTTGAAAAAAGCCACGTGAAAATGCACCTGTGGCTTCAGGCGTTCTACCTGATTTGCGGGTCCAAAAAAGGCATTTCATCAAACCAGCTTCACCGCACCCTGGGCGTTACTTTGAAGACTGCTTGGTTCATGAGCCACCGCATTCGTGAAGCCATGCGTGCGGGCACTCTTGCGCCACCAATGGGTGGTGAAGGCAAGATCGTTGAAGTTGACGAGACCTATATCGGCAAGCAGGAAACCGCCAAGAAGTTCTCCAAGCCACATCGCAAAGACCAGAAGATGGCTGTGCTCACTCTTGTGGATCGTGAAGGGGACACCCGCAGTTTCCACATCGACGAAACCACCCGCCGCACCATCCTTCCCATCGTCAAAGAAAACATCGATCGAGAAACCAAGATTGCAACCGACCAAGGCTCACACTACAGCCGTTTGCATCAGCACTTTGCAGGTCATGGCTCAGTGAACCACTCACACCATGAATGGCGTCGTGGCGACATCTACACCAACACTGTTGAGGGCTATTTCTCAATCTTCAAACGTGGAATGAAGGGTATCTATCAGCACTGTTCAGAGCAGCATCTACATCGTTATCTTGCTGAGTATGATTTTCGCTACAACAACCGGATCAAGCGCGGCGTCAACGACGAACAACGGACCATCAATGCGGTGAAGGGTGTTGTTGGTAAACGGCTTACTTATCGAACGACTGATAAGG
This sequence comes from Hyphomicrobiaceae bacterium, assembly GCA_021775715.1. GTDB lineage: Bacteria > Pseudomonadota > Alphaproteobacteria > Rhizobiales > Hyphomicrobiaceae > JAJFHI01. Next base: position 1,796 of record JAJFHI010000235.1, read on the forward strand.
AAGAAGCTCTAGCGTAGACCTAGAGGAATCAGATAGGCCTGATAAAGGCAGCGCACCTTATTTCTGCGATCAAAACCACCCGCTTTCGTCTCCGGCCTACGGTGAAAGGAGGCAAGGTTGGCAGATGTGAGCAGAAAGGAGGTAGCTCATGGCTTGCAAAAAGAAGCTGCGGCAGGTCCGCACTGAAAAAAAGCCTGGGCCTAAGACCGTGCCGGTGCAGACACACCGTCGGTCAAAGCCCAAGCCTTGCAAATCTAAGTAGCGTAACTCGGTAAAGGGTCCGCTGCCGTCATAGTAGCATTGAGTAGGGGCTTGCTGTCGTGGCAGGCCCTTTTCTCTTGACCAATCATGAAGCGATTTGCAGACTCTGACAAGAGTCTAATTAGAGTCTGTATCGCAATGTCAGGTGAGACCAAGAGCGCTGTAACCGTTCGCCTTTCCAACGAGGCGATCCAGTCTATCGATGATCTAATTGGAAGCGTGTATGGTACAAATCGCGGTGAAGTTGCGCGTTCGCTTATTGTTGACCACCTGAAAAAGCTCGCTGCAGATGGCCTCATTGAGCTTCATTTTTCAAGATCAGATTAGGTTCACAGAATGCCCAAACGCAAAGAACCAGAGCTAGACCCTAAAGAGCAGTTCAAACGGTTTAAGGAAGCTGTGAAAGAGCTTGAGGTGGATGTGTCAGCACAACCTCTGGATAAAGCGTTTCAAAAAGTTGTCCCGCAGCAAGAAGCTAAACAAGTGAAACAAAGCTCTTCGTAAAAGCTTTCACGGCAGTGTAGATCTCCGCTGCCTCCTCATCGGAATAGCTGGCCTTAGGGTGCATAGTCTCGTTTCGCCAAGCTTCCTTGACGTTGTAAAGCAGTGAGTGAACCTCTAGCCACTTCTTGCGCTTCTCGTCCTTCTTCATAGCCTCGATCTTTGGCTTTAAACTTCCGAGGAGAGGCCCCCACTCAACTTCAACTTCTTCAACACCTAAAGTTTCGCAGAGCTGTTTTACAATGCTCTCCATGGCTCGCATGAGATGGAAAACGCATGCTGTGTTTTGGGCTAATGCCAAGCATTTAGACGCAGCTTCTATATCGCTGCGCGCGGGTTTGAACCCGTCAAAAACCGGCTGCCCGAATGGTGTGGTTGATCTGTACGAGTCCACATTTTCAGGGCGAACGTGAAAAAACCATTGTTGGTCCAGATCATCTCTGAGCCGATTGGAAAGCTCACCTAACAGGACGACGATTTCATCCTGTGTATGGCCTCGAGACATTTTGCGCTCTATCCGCTTTAGTTGCGGCTGAACAGACTGCAGCGGGATAACTTCAGACAGCGTCTGAAGTGCTGGCAAATACGCCAACATAATCTTATTGAATTGTTCTTCCGGCATCTGCCCGAGCGCTATCAACGCATTGCGTGGCTGAGTTGGTTTAAATCTTTGGACCTCACCGATGAAGTCGGCGAGAAGAAAGAATTCTTTGGCGTACTTTCTCAGCATATCCCAGAGGCTCATGGGCCCGTATTTTGGGAAATCCTTTTGCGACGGGCATGGCGCTAGCTCATTCATAAGCTAGCCCTCCCGATTCTGGCAATGGGTACGTAAAGTATAATAACGTCTTTCTGTATGAAGATTGATCTCAAGACGACGCTCAAGGGTCTCGGCCTGAAGCAGACGGAACTGGCCAAACTGCTGGACGTCAGGCCGCGGACCGTAAGTCAGTGGGCCACCGGCGAAACCGCCGTGCCAGGGCCTGTTCGCGCCTATCTGCGCGTTCTGAACAAGTTGCCGGAACGTGCGAGAGCTGACGAATTCAACTACCTGAAGGAAAGAAACAAGATGCTCGACGAAGGAATTTACGAACTTGATTACAAGGTACCGGGCGGCGACCAGCTTCCGGGCGAGTCAGCGCTGTGCGTTCTTCGCAGCGGCAAAATTCTAGGCTCCGACCGTTGGGGCGGCGTTTTTCAGGGCTCTTATGAATTTGACGGTGCGCGCGAAACCAACATGTTGCATGTGCGCTTGAAGATGCCGCCCGAAGGCGAACTGGTGACCGGATTCTCAGGCGGGCCTGAAGGCGCCTATGTTGACGTGTCAGCCGAGATCGACCGCGCCACACCCGCCTCGAAAGCGGTCGTCAATGTTGCAGGCGACCCAATAGAACTGGAGATAAAATTTGTCGGGCCGCTGCCGAGATAAACAAACGGCTTTCTTTGCTTTAATCTCCGCATGAACCGATCTAAATCAACAACACAGACTTGAATTCGGTTCGCAGAAGCGGAAAGAAAAACGGCATGACGCCTCAACGCGTTCTTCTCGGTCACATCTCTCAAGCCAACGGTTTGCGCGGCGACGTGCTCATCAAGAGCCACACCGCCGTGCCTGAGGATATTGCAGCCTACGGCCCCTTGACCAACAAGGACGGCAGTCGGGCCTTCGACATCCGCGTGGTCCGCGTCACCGCAAAAGGCGTGGTTGCGAAAATAACAGGCGTTAGCAACCGCGATGCTTCCGAAGCCTTGCGCGGCACCGAACTCTATATCGACCGTGAAAAACTTCCCGCACCCGACGAAGACGACTTCTATTACGCGGACCTGATAGGTGTTGATGCTATCGGCGAAGACGGTCGCAAAGTTGGAACCGTCGTTGCCGTGCAAAATTTCGGAGCTGGCGATCTGTTAGAAATTCGCATCACAAAGGCCAAGGGAACAGAACTTCTGCCGTTTACGAAAGCATTTGTGCCCCATGTCAATTTGGACGCGGGCCACGTCACGATTGTCTGGCCGGAAGACAGCCCCGACGAAGATGGCGAGACAATCGAAGACGACAAGGTGGAAACCGACGCAGATGAGGGCACGGCCTAAACAGCTTCGCCGCGAAGTAGCTTTGGAACGTCTCCCGACATGCCAGCTGCCGTGTTGACAAGCTGTTGCTTGGCCCAGGGCATGCGGTCGAGAAGCCCCATGCCAGCATCACGTGCAGCCCGCAGCAAAACGCCGTCGTTGGAAAACAATCGATTGAGGCCATCGAAGGCCGTCGTGGAAATAACGCTGTCAAAGCGGCGCCATTGTTGATACGCGGCAAGTGTGTCGCCAGCACCCGGGTCCAACCCAACACGAACGGCTTCGGCCACAACTTCGGTCAAAGCCGCCACGTCGCGCAGGCCGAGGTTGAGGCCCTGCCCAGCAATCGGATGTACGCCGCGTGCTGCATCGCCGACGAGTGCCAGCCGATCAGCCACAAAACTGCGGGCCACATGAGTTTCCAACGGCCAACTTTGGCGCGGCCCGACAAGCTCGAGCACACCAAGCTCCGCACCGAACCGCAATTTCACTTCTTCTAAAAACTCCGCATCTGTCATGGCCAGAATTCGCTGGGCATTATCGGCGGCCTCACTCCACGTAACGCAAGATCTCTCGCCCGGCAGTGGCAGGATGGCGAACGGGCCGGAGGGCAAAAAGTGTTGAATGGCCCGGCCATCGTGGGGTCTTGAATGTCTGACCTGCGTGACGATGCCGATCTGGTTATGTGACCAGGACGTCAATTTAATGCCGACAAGTTTGCGCAGCTGCGACCGGCGCCCGTCGGCTGCGATCGCGAGCGGCGCTTTAATTTCCGTCCCATCATTAAGCGTGGTCGTTGTCGAAAACGCATCGGTCGCAATGCTTTTCGGTGACGCATCATTGATGACTGTCACGGCGCCAGCGGCCTGCAACATTCCTACACGGCGGCGAAGAGCTGCTTCCAAGATATCGGACTGGAGAATGAAGCTTGCCGGTGCATGATCATCGAGCGTGTTGTCATAGCTCATGACATGGCGCCTGACCCCGGCACCGAGTTCGGAATCGGTCAGCACGATTTTGCGAACCGGATGGGCCTCGTCACGCACCTCCGACCAGAGCCCAAGGACTTCAAGCATCCGCTGTGAACCGGCAGAAATGGCAAAGGCGCGGCCGCCCTGTGGATACGCATTACCATGCTGATCGACGGCACCATCTAAAGCAGCACCCACCGTGGCAGATGTTCTGTCGAGCAGGGCTATTCGAAAATCCGGGCCCAGCGCATCGACGAGCGCGACAGCCTGTGCGTGACCGACAAAACTGCGGCCGGAAATTATGATGTCAAAGTCGTGCACCAAACGCGTCATCCAAATTCGTCTAATTTTGCCAGATCGCCTGGCCCAATTCGCATCATCGGCTTATCAGGTATAAGCAAATTGCACCAACGTCCAAGTTGCCCCGTCGCTCATTGGCAAAACAACAAAAAGCATCCATCATGACAGAAGCATCCACACCGCCCAAAACCGATACGCCCGAAAAAGCCTTGGTCGATATTCTCAATTTGGAGACCGTCGGCGCCAATCACTTTCGCGGTAGTCGCGGAGAGAAGGGTTGGCATCGCGTGTACGGCGGCCAGGTTCTCGGACAGGCGCTGTCAGCGGCGACACAAACTGTCGATGACAGCCGCAGTGCGCATTCCTTGCACGGCTATTTCTTGCTTCCAGGCGACCCCAATCACCCGATCGACTATCAGGTCGAGTTGACCCGCGATGGTGGAAGCTTTTCGACCCGGCGCGTCAAAGCTGTGCAAAACGACAGATCGATTTTCACGATGAGCGCTTCTTTTCACAGCCCAGAAACCGGCCTCGACCATCAATTCGAGATGCCGGATGTGCCGCCGCCTGAAGATCTGCACTCCATCACTGAGATTGTGAAACAAAACTTCGACAATCTGAATGAGATGATCAGACTCTACTGGAAACGCACCGGCCCAATCGAAATGCGGCCCGTGGAGACGTCCCGTTACGATGGCCAGAGCGACAGATCACCAAAGCAGCACACATGGCTGAAGGCCGTGGCACCGCTTCCCGACGACCCGGCCATTCATCAGGCCGTGCTCGCCTACGCCTCCGACTTCACGTTGCTGGACACCGCGCTCGTTGCGCACG